>DATDOQ010000025.1:0-6158 GCA_035293205.1 Bacteroidia bacterium | reverse complement strand
CACAAACAACACGTTTGTAATTCGTACCGATAAACCAAACGTACAGGTCAGCTGGCAGGTTACGACTGCGCAATAACAAACAGCCGGCCGCCATTAATTATGCGCATTGCCGCAGTTGTTCCAGCTTACAACGAAGTCCACTCGATTCGTCTGGTGGTAAACGAGCTGAAGGCAGTTGCTTCAGAAAACAACCTTGCCATTACAGTTGTTGTGGTCAACGATTGTTCGACGGACGGCACCGGCGCGCTGGCTGATCAGCTCCCATGCCTCGCCCTGCACCTTCCCGTTAACCTTGGAATCGGCGGCGCCGTTCAGACAGGATTTCGTTACGCGCTGGAAAATAATTTTGACTACGCCATTCAGATAGATGGCGATGGTCAGCATCCCGCAACCGAAATTCCAAAGCTGGTGGAAACAGCGGAAAAGAACAAGCTTGATGTTACCATCGGCTCACGGTTCCTCGACCGTGAGGGTTTCCAGTCATCCGGGTTGCGACGGACCGGTATCAATTATTTCAGCTGGTTGATTTTTTTGTTAACCGGTATACGGGTTATGGATACAACCTCCGGCTTTCGCTTGCTGAACAGGAAAGGGCTTCTGCTGGTCAATGATTATTACCCGGATGAATATCCCGAACCGGAAGCGATTGTGCTTTTTGCGCGTCAAAAGCTGACTATCGGCGAGGTAGCCGTTAAAATGCGTGAACGGCTGGGCGGCACGTCATCCATCGGTTTCCGGAAATCTATCTATTACATTTGGAAAGTAACACTCGCTTGTGTTTTTACGCGCATACGTCGGCTGGATAATCCGGGGAGGTAATTAAAAACTTTGATAGCTGAAGCAAAACGAAATGGATGAAGCCGCGGCAATTCCATTTCAATCAGATTTATCTGACTGATAATGTAAAAACCATAATTTTGGCTTAGGCCACATAATTTGCTGTAAAGACGATCTTGTGTATCTGTAACTACCTGTTTACCTTTATCACAAGCCGTACCGGTTCACGCTTATGAAAAAAATAATTTTCCTTTTTATCGGCATTCTACCGTTCGCGGTTGTATTTTCCTGCAAGCATGAACCGATCCTCGACAATGTTCCTGAAATCAGCTTCTCGAATGATATACTACCCCTTATCCAATCCAATTGCCAGCATTCCGGGTGCCACGATACGACAGGATACGGACCATTTCCATTGATCGATTATCAAACCGTCATGGACAATGGCGATATTGAAGCAGGCAGTCCGGAAGATAGCAAGTTGTATGAATTGATTACGGATCCCGATCCGGCAGACCGGATGCCGCAGCCGCCTTATGAGCCGCTTTCCGAACGGAACATCAAGCTGATTTATTTCTGGATTGCCCAGGGCGCAAAAAACAATTGAAGACATTTATGAAAAAGAATATTTTTTTCGCAGCGGCCTTTCTGAGTTTTGGATTTATCGGATGTTATTATGATAATGTGGAAGAATTGTACCCCGGCGCGGGACTGTTCATCCAATGCGACACTTCAGGCGTCATTAGCTATACGAATGATATTTTTCCGATCCTGGAAAACAATTGCGCACCCTGCCATTTCGGTACGAGTCCTTCGAGCGGGGTTTCATTGAATACACATGCTGATCTGGCGGCACAGGCATCAACCGGGACGCTTGTTGGCGTCACCCACCGTATGGCTGGCTTTCCACCGATGCCTCCGAGCTACGCACTTGACAGCTGTTACATGATCCAGATAAAAAAGTGGGCGGATGCGGGCGCACCGAATAATTAATAAAACAACTATGAAAAAAATTCTTTTGGTTATCGCATTAGCTGCGCCCATGTTGGTTTTTGCGCAGGAGGACGAGGAAATGCGCCGCATGGCTGACAGCCTCGACGCGTTGAACAAGACCGGAAAAGAATTTACACGCGCTACCTTTAAAGGCACCCGGCTCATCAATTTTCATACGGTCGAAACCATGGGCCGCCGCGCGCTCGATTTTCGCATCCAGCACCGTTTCGGTGAATTTAACAGCGGCGCCTATAACGCATTTGGAACGGATGGTCCGGCCTGTATCCGGCTTTCGCTCGATTATGGAATCCGCGACTGGCTGCAGGTTGGCATCGGCAGAACTTCCATTGATAAATTAGTTGATGCATCATTTAAAGTGCGGGCATTGCGTCAGACATCGGACAACAAAATGCCGATTTCTATATCCTGGTCATCCAGTCTGAATTATACATTTCTGCGCGATCCGAATAAGGCGGTGTCAGGCATTGACAAATACAGCTTGCCGGTCAACCGCATATCTTATTCAAATTCGCTTATCATCGGAAGAAAATTCAGTGACCGGTTATCGCTGCAACTGCATGGATTCTGGGTGCACTACAACATTGTTGAAACCGTAAATGACAAAAATGACATTTTCGCTGCCGGCGTATCAGGCCGGTTCAAACTGACAAAACGTTTTGCGCTCACATTTGAATATGCCTACCGTCTTAATAATTATTCCCCGTCAAAAGACATGTACCAGGATCCGCTGGGTATTGGATTTGATCTTGAAACCGGCGGACACGTTTTCCAGGTCCATTTCACCAATCAGTTTGGAATGAATGAGGCGCAATTCATTCCTTATACAACCAGCAACTGGGCAAAAGGCGGAATCCGTCTCGGGTTTAACATTTCGCGCGTATTTGCAATTGGTGTAAAAGGTGGAAATGGCTGGTAAGAACCTAAACTTGTGCATTTCTGAACGGCCCTGAATGGAATTCCAAACAATTCATCGCAAATTCCAAAGCCTATTTCCCGGAAGGTGAAATTATATTCCGAAATTTATACTGCCTAAATTTTCTTATATGAAAACAAAAACTACTTTTTTTCTTTTTGCATTTATTGCTGCCGCTGCTGTCACTTTTGGTTTTGATGTGATGCACAATAACGGAGAGGCGGGACGCACGGGATCGCCGGGAGAAAGCACCTGCAACATTATGTGCCATACCGGAAGCTCGTTGAATGACGGCACCGGTTCCGTTACGATCTCGTCGCCCGATCTTATCGGCTGGCAATACATGCCTGGTGACACATATACGATAAATATAAATGTTGCGCGTGTTGGAAATAGTCTGTTTGGATTTGGTGTCGAATGCCTTACAATGGTCGCCACGCCTCAAAATGCCGGAACCCTTATCATCACCAATACAACGGAAACTCAATTTAAGTTCGCCACTGTCATGACTGTTTCCCGCAGAAATGTGGTCCACAAGCTGAACGGCGGCATCGGCACAAATTCAAAAACCTTCAGCTTCAAATGGAAGGCGCCGGCGACTAATATCGGCAACGTCACTTTTTATGTTGCCGGTAATGCCGCGAACGGGAATAATACCACTTCCGGTGATCATATTTACACGACGACTCAACTGGTGGTTCCTGATCCTACAGCCGGTATTTCGGCAGGAGAAGGAGCACTCAACAGTTTCAGCGTATTCCCAAATCCGGCCAGCAACTTTGTTACCTTATCTTACAACGCACCGGCAGGAGCGCAAGTTGTAGCGGAATTGATTTCTCCAGAAGGAAAAAATGCGGGTGTTATTTACAGCGCAACGGGCGACGACCAGCAACATGAAGTCACCATCGATCTGCCTGAAAACCTGGCAACAGGAATCTATTCCCTCCGCCTCACCGACGGAAATAATGCGGCTGTGCGGAGGCTTGTTATTGAATAGAGCAGTGCGATTTTAAAGCTGCCCCAGCATTCCCGCCACTTTTTTATCCACGGTGAAAGTCATTTTTCCGGGGTTTAACTCCGTTAATGGAATCCACCGGAAGACCTGCGCGCCATCCACTTCCTCAGGAAATAAGAATTCTTCTTCCACCACGGCAATTTTATCCGGGAACGGGATTACCACTTTATAATAGATTGAAATCAGCTGGTCCGTATCACGGAAAGCGGAAGCCACAAAAAAATCCGTGGTATAAAAATGCTCAACCGCCGATGGTTCCTGGTCAAGTTCCTCCAGACACTCGCGTTTGACCGTATCTATGAGACCTTCCCCCCACTCATGACCGCCGCCGGGAAATTTAGTCATGCGCATGCCCATGCGGAATTCATCGGTCACCAATACATTTTCATTGTGCAGGATGAGCGCGTAAACGCGGATATTGTAACGTTTCATTGGGGGCTCATTTTTATTCATTCCCCAATCGTAATTCCCCATTCAGCCGTCCAACGGGATAACGGTTATGCGATCGTTCCTTAAACGCCGAATGCTGGTAAACAAAATTCAGCTGCGCCCAGGCGTTTTTTGCAAATGCGGTGTCCCGTTTTCTTTCATCTTCAAGCATTTTTTTCAGCGCCGGATCATTTCTGACAAGACTGTCCGCCTTTTCTTCGAAAACATAATCACTGAACCATTCCTTCTGCTGCAGAATCCCATCGAAAAAATTCCAGGCAAAAAAGCTGTCGCCACTACGGGGTTCGAGCGTTTCGGCCAGGTACCGGTTGGCAGGCTGGTTGGTGGGAATAATAAAATCGCCCCGATAATACCGTATCGCCTGCGTGTCGCTTCTCGTATGTACATCCCGGTGCAGGTAATGTCCTTCATACGGGAATTTACCGGTTTCATAAGTGGTAATATAATACACCGCCGTATAAATTGTTGTGTCCTTTAACAACCTTGACATTTTTACACCATTCATTCGCAGACGTTCGACCACTTCCAGCCATGCCTGCGGGATTACGTAATAATCAGGCAAGGTGACCGTGAATGATGGAACATACGTATTGTAGAACTTGATTTTTTTCGTGTACGGCGACTGCAGGTCATAATATAGCCGGGGCTGGCTGCTGACCTCTGAGGTTTTGTATCTCGCTTCGTAACCGCGGAAATCGATCCAGGTAAATTGCGCCGTATCCAGCTTCCAGTTGAGCATAAATGTTTTCTGACTGGCAACCTGTCGGTCGGCTTCCGCATGCAGCGCCACCACTTTTTTCGCATCCAGGCCAAATTGCCTGACCATTTCTTCAAGCAGCTTAAGCGTAGCTTTTACACGGTTGTCATAAGGCTTGAGCATATGCGCTTCGGTGACAAATCCGATACAGTTGAAAAGCGCTGCGTAACCGGTTGCGAACCGGGGTGTTTCAAGAAATCCCACGATGCCTGATTCAGGCGTTTCCCCGCGGGTATCCACATAAGGACACATTGGTTCTTTTCGCAATTCCATCGCGCGGTACAATGACGGCACAAGTTCTTTGTCCATATACGCCGATAACACCGGGTGCAATTTATTCCGCTGAGTCGCGATCAGCGTCATAGTATATTGGTAATCCGCGCCATTGGACACATGAGTGTCGACAAAAAAATCCGGTTTCCATTCCTGGAAGATCCTTTGGAGTGTTTGTGTATTTTGCGCATCCGCTTTAATAAAATCGCGATTCAGGTCCAGGTTTTTTGCATTGCCGCGGAAACCGTATTCCAATGGTCCGCACTGATTAGCCCGGCTGCAATTACCGCGGTTCAGACAGCCATCCACATTAAAAACAGGAACGATGCAGATGACAAGGTTATCAGGAAGCAGTTTCGGATCTGCCAGGATGTTACGCGCCAGCTCAATGCTCGCATCTATTCCATCAGGCTCGCCGGGATGTATGCCGTTGTTGAGGAGCAGCACCGCTTTTCCTTGTTGCTTTATCTGAGCCGGCTCAAATGTTTTGTCTTTGGAAAGAATAAAAAGGTGAAGCGGTTTCCCAACATCCGTTGTTCCATACGTTTTCAGTAAACAGAGATCGCTTTGTTTATCGAAAATTTCGAAAGTGGAAATGATAGAGTAATAATCCGGACTGTTCGTAAAAACTTTTTGCTTTTGTTTTTCCTGCGCGGACAGAAAATTACATAAAAACAAAATTGAAAGGGCTACCGTAAAAAAACGCATGCACGAATGTATAAAAAAAGGGAAGAAAGCCTATTTGCCTAATTGGGCAGCGCGGAACGTATTTTGTCAATCAGAATAGCATTGTCAGACATAGTAGCGAGGAAGGTGTTTTGCCAATCTGAATAGCATCATCAAATTGAGTAGCGCGGAACGTATTTTGTCAATCAGAATAGCATTGTCAGACTGAGTAGCGAGGAACGTGTTTTGCCAATCTGAATAGCATTATTAAATTGAGTAGCGCGGAACGTATT
>DATDOQ010000024.1:0-4232 GCA_035293205.1 Bacteroidia bacterium | reverse complement strand
TTTCGACTGCCGCAGAACCGTAAAAGTCAAAGACCAATTTGCTGTAAAGATGCGGATCCTTCTTTCTGAGTCTAACCAGATATTCAGCAAATGGAATAAAAACATATTCCAGGTTAGGATAAAGGCTTCCTGCGTAAACGAAACGCATTTTTTCCGAACGGACCATTTCTCCTTCAAACTGCGTGGTCGTCACTTCGCGCGGATCGAACCCGTTAATCAGCGTAAAAACCTTTCCTTTCACCGCCGGATATTTTTTTACAAGCGCTTCACTCATTTTTGAGGCAACTGTCAGGATCGCATCCGCGCCGAGCATGGTTTCACGTTCCAGCTTTTGTTCATAGGCCAGCCGGCTTTTGCTCATTCGGCTGAACCCAAAAAAATCTTTATTGTCTGTCCACGGATCGCGCAGGTCAACGATTACATGGAGGTTATTCATCTTCTCTTTTATTGCCACAGCGTGATGCAGCAAATGAAAAGGCGGGCCGCTTACGATAACGGTTTCAATTCTTTTTGATTGGATGAGATCGATCGCTTTTTTGTGCAGTTGCTTTTTCCAGAAAAGCGCGCGTTCAAATATTGATCCGTTCGATACCAGCATAAATATAGTTTGCCAGAATTTATACAGGAGCTTCTCAAAAAATGTTGCCGGCTGTTGAAGTAAAATGGAAGGATAACGAGCAGGCAATGGATAAAGAAAGATTCCAGGATGAAGAACATCATGCGTCCAGGCAGACTGATCCTTTAGAATGTTTTTTGCGCAGATAAGATGCACCTCATGCCCCGCATCGGCGAGGTATCGCGCGAACTTTGCCCAGCGACGGCCACCTACGCCCGGGAACGGAGGAAATACATATGAAATGAGCAGGATGCGATGTTTCATTCTAGCCTTCTTTAAACCGGACGAGCTGAAAAGCTATTATTTCCCCGCCTGTATCTGTTGCCTGTATTTGCTCGTTGACAATCCGTGGCTCCTGTCTGTATAATGGATTGGGATGTTAAGACTGGCACCGGTAATTTTTTTCCCCTGGTAATCTTCCCCCATAAATCTAATATCCGGCTTGCGTTCCATCAGCAACTTCTCCAATTCCTCTTCAGAATTGTAAACCACGACCTCATCCACGAAACGGCATGCGCGCATGATCAGCATACGTTCCTCAAGTGAATAAACCGGCGGCTTTTTTTCGGGGTTGATCTCCGGATCAATTTGCGCAGCGCTGTTCAATGCCACGATCAGGTAATCGCAATGTTGTTTACACTCCTGCAGCATGCGCACATGGCCGGCATGAAAAAGATCAAAAATTCCGCAGGTGAATCCTGTTTTCATGAAGCTTTAACATTTTTGATGTATTCCTGCAAAGTGATTGCTGGTTTCCAGCCCAGCACATCGGCAGCCTTCTTCGTATCTGCAAATGTAATTTCCGCCTCGCCCTCTCTACGTGGAATAAATTCGTAATCCGGAGAGATCATTTTTGCAAGATCGAGCACACCCATGGTATTGCCAAAACCAATATTGAATGCTGTGTTCAGCTTTTCCCCGTGAATAGCGGCCATGTAATTCGCTTTCGCCAGATCATTCACATGGATAAAATCCCTTTTTTGTGACCCGTCGCCGGTTACCTGCAATGACTTTTTGTTTTTCCACCGGTCTAGGAAAATTCCAACCACGCTGCTGTACGCATTGAACTTATTTACCGGGTTAAAGCTGCGTGGGCCATACGGATTAAAATATCGCAATGTCACGTAATCGACGGGGTAACGCGTTGAAAGCAATTCGAGGTAACGTTCCACTTCATATTTCTGGAAAGCGTAAGGACTAAGGCAATTTACCGGCTCATCCTCAGCGGTAGGGATATTTTTCGGCGTGCCATAGATTGCGCTGGAACCGCTGTAAATAAAGCGCGGAAAATAATTTTCTGCAATCATCAGTTCGAGCAAATGCGTTGATCGCAGCACATTCGCAACGATGTGTTCATTTACCAGTTCGAAACTTGGCTGAATGCGCGGTAAAGCGGCGAGATGAAAAACAAATTTATAAGGGCGGAGCGACGTGATGCTGATCAGATCATTTTGAATAAAGGTAAAACGTGGCTCAGCAAGCCGGTGACGAATGTTCTTATTGGTTCCGGTTGAAAAATTATCCACCCCGTCAATGATCCAACCGGTATTCTCCAGCAGGTAATCCAGCAGGTTGGAACCGATGAATCCGGCTACTCCGGTGATGAGAACGCGCTCAGCCATTCAGGGAATCGAGGATAATATGAAGGATCGTTTGGTGAAAACATTCCACGACCCCGTAATTTTTCACGGGGAGGTGCATGTTGATGTCACCCATTTTAGCAAGCGTATTACCTTCTGAAAAGCCGGTAAGCGTAATCACTTTTCCACCCTGATTTTTTGTTGCAGCCGCCGCATTCACAATATTTTTTGATTCACCCGAGCTGGAAATCGCAATCAGGAGATCGCCTTTATCGAGATATAACTTGATCCATTCGGCCATCGCATTTTCATAACCATAATCATTGGCGTAACAAGTGATCAGCGGCGCATCTGAAAAAGCATATGTTCTGTAACGGGCAATCTTTCCGTAATCCTCCATCATATGTGAGCAGATGGAGTTTGACCCGCCGTTGCCAAGAAAAAAAATACGTTTAACAGGACGGATCAGTTCAACGGCGGCTTTCATCTGAGCGCGAAGCTCCTCAGAAGCAAAAAAACTTTCAAAATGTTTACTGTACAAACCGGTCTGCATAGTTCAGGAGACTTTCGCGTGTGACAGATTTTTCATTACAAAGCCAGGTCGTGGACAAGCTGGCTGCCAATGCCGGAATGCGAAGATCGCTGACATCTGGCTGAATAGAAGGGAGAAGACAGCAAAACGAGTAAAAAGTGTCCCCTGCGCCGATGGTGTCCACAATCTGGCTTTTATATGAAAACTGCCTGACAATCTTTTTTCCATTTGAATAAAGCGAACCGGCGCTGCCGAGTGTAACAAACAAGTGTTCGGTGTTCAGCTCGTAGGCAAAAAGTTCGCCAATATCTTCATCGCTATAGCCGGAAATGGAACGGTTCATCTGCAGACTGGCTTCGCGGATATCGAGCGTGACACTTTTTTTACGTTGCTTTTTCCATTTGGACATGCGATTGAATCCAAAGTTATTCGAATTCGTCTGGCACATCAGGTGGAAACCATCGTTGACCTGGAGCTGATCGCAAAAACCGTGACCAAAATCAGCGACAATGACAATATCATAATCGCGCGTATCAATTTTCACCGGACCAAAACCCGCTCTTTCAAAACGGTTAACCTCTACATGCTTTTTTTTATCGGAGGCATCCATGAAACGGGTCTTTACGATCTCGCCATTCTTATTGGAAATCAGATTCACTTCCTTTACAAAATCACGCAGGTGCCCGGCAATAGCTGCAGCCCCGCCCTGCTGGACAGTTTTTTCTTTCCCTTCCGCAAAACGGAAAACAGGACAAAAAGATTTCATGGAGTGGCCTTCGTACACAACTTCTACGAATTCATCCAAAATGGTTTCCCCAACCACTGCCACCCGAAGCTTAGAAGCCTTGTCAATAAAGGATTCCGTTAAGGAACGGAGTTCATTCGGCATACCCGCAAATATAACTATTAGAAGGGAGAAGCCCGCCTACGTCCTTCGGCAACCCTTCGACAAGCTCCTTCGCTCAGGACTTCGGCGGACAAGGGAGTAAGGGAATGTGTAAATGTGTTAATGAGTTAATGGGCTAATGGGTGAATGAGTGAATTTGCTAAAGAGAGTGAATGGGAATCAGAAGGGAGAAGGGAGGGAGGAAATTTGCTAATGTGCTGAATGTGTTATTGTGCACTTGCAATCGCTCGGAGGGAGATTGGAGGAATGCGCCAATATAGTAATGTGCTAATGCGCTTAATCCGTCGCATGGAGAAAGTTAGAGGAGAAATTTCACAATCAATCCTACCTCCCCCCTCCATTCTCCATTCTTGTTGCTTCTTCGAGCGTTCCTGCGGTATTTTTCCAATCGTCAGGTGTTTTATAACCGTTCTGTTTAAACCTGCGCGCGAAATCGCTGATTTCAGCTGGAGTGAATGCAAAGGACAATGGATAACTTTCCCCTATCGCCGGGCGGAAACGAAGGGTATTGTAAATGCTCCCGATGTCATCGATCCGTGCACCGCCGTTATAAATGATCAGCACTTTGGTGTTGGTATAAACGCCGATATTATTAAC
>DATDOQ010000023.1:0-4295 GCA_035293205.1 Bacteroidia bacterium | reverse complement strand
CAACCACCGGGCAGCGCGCGGATAAATAAACCGCCATGAGTAAATTATCGCTTCTTCCTTCCGCCATTTTTGCAAGCGTATTTGCGCTGGCTGGCGCGATGAGCATCAGATCGGCCCACATGCCCATTTCCACATGGTTATTCCATTCGCCGGCGGAACTTTCCGTGAACTCCGTATGCACCGGATTTTTTGAAAGTGTAGAAAGCGTCAGCGGTGTAATGAATTCATTTGCGGCGGGAGTCATTACCACGCGCACTTCACAGCCGGCTTTAACCAGCAGCCGCACAAGAAAAGCAGATTTGTAAGCTGCAATTCCGCCTGTTACGCCCAACAATATTTTTTTGCCTTTTAACATTTGTTCGCGCGCTATTAAACAGAAAGGACATGACCTCCTGCCGGCTGCCATGTCCTGGTAATGTAATTTTACATCCGCTTAAATCTCTTTGGCTTCTTTCGCCGGGTTGCGGTAATACACCTTGTTCTCGATGAATTCCTGCGTTGCAATGCTTGCTGGTTTCGGGAGGCGCTCATAGAATTTTGAAATTTCTATTTGCTCGCGGTTTTCGAAAACCTCTTCGAGATTATCGGTGTGCGTGGCAAATTCATTCAATTTTCCGGTGAGCTCTTCTTTCAGCTCCGCGCTGATCTGGTTGGCACGTTTTGCCATAATCGCCACTGTTTCATAGATGTTTCCGGTTGGTGCATCGAGACTGCGGACATCACGTGTGACAGTTGTAAGCTCTGCGCTGTTCTTTTTGAAATCTACCATGGTTTTTATGGAGGTTAGGTTATTTACGGATCTGGGTTTTTTTGTCGTTCTCTATTTTTTCCTTCAGGTTTTGTGCTTTGCCCTGGATATCATTCACGCGGCCGGTGAATTCACTTTCGGAGAATGTGGCCAGGAATGAGCGGGAAGAATTAATCGCATCGGTCACACGCTCTTCTTTTTTTGCTTCAATGCTGTTCACCGCCAGGTAATATTTAGAATCCACGATGTAATACATGGCTTCTTCGCGTGTTTTGGTATCCGGGTAATCGTGCAGGAAAATTTCGAGGGCTGAAATGGCGGCGCTGTAATACTGGATTTCATAATACATTTTGGCGGTCAGGAAAGCTTTTTTCTCCAGCTTCCGGTGCAGCTCGTCTACCATCTTATTGCATTCCCGTATGCGTGACGTATCAGTCGGAAACATTTGCATGAAATACTGGAATTCTTCGATGGCCTGGTAGGTGTCGGCCTGGTCGAGCGAATAAGGCGGCGAAACCCTGAAATGACAGAATGCGCTCATGTACAGACATTCAGCGGCATGCGGGCTGGTCGGAAAAGTGCGGAAATAATTCCTGAAAAGATACCCGGCCATGTAATAGTCTTCCAGCTGGTAATAGGAATTTGCGAGGTAATAAGAAACGCGTTCCGCCCGCTCGGTGCTGCGCATAACCGCGTACAGCTCATCAAACAGGATCTGGGATTTTGTGAAATCGCCTTTCTGGTAATATTTCTCGGCCATTTCATACTTGTAATTCAGGTCCGTGCTCTTCTGAACGCGGCTGAATTCATTGCATCCCGCCAGGATGAAGGCAAAAAGAAAAAAGCCTGAAACAAGTCGTTTGGTCACAGAATTCGCGATTAGCGGGTGCAAAAATAGCGATTTTTTACGGATTTAGCGTCATTCAACGCTTGTAACCTTTACCCAGCCTTCATTGGCATGATACAGGGCGCAAACCACGTCTTTATCTGCTCCCGGGCAAGCGCTTAATGGCCTGAAAGTCGCCGTAATTATTGCGCTATCGGGGTAAATCTGAAGCGTTTCCACATTGCAAACATGATAATCTTTCCCCTCATGCTTTAAATAGGTGCCTGTGCAGTCGCGCAATACCATCATCTGGCTGTCTTTTACCTTGCTGCACGATATCATCATAAAAGTGAACAGCATGCAGGCATAAATGAAATTCCTCTTTTCCATCGTTCCCCTCCTTTCCTTCTGCCATCAGACGTCAAAAAATCTGCCAGGTTGCCCGGAAAAAGGAAAAGGCCCCCAAACGGGAGCCTTCACCAAAAACCAACTAAGCGAATCAGGAATTATGCGGCTTTTTTAGCGCCGCCGAGCATGAGCAGATCTGCTACCACAATGTCGGTCGCAAAGTGCTTTTTGCCTTCTTTGTCTGTCCAGTTGCGGTTGCTGAGGCGACCGGAGATCGCCACCTGGCTTCCTTTGGTAAGGAATTTTTCCGCAATAGTGGCCAGGCCATCCCACAGACTGATGTTGAACCATTCTGTGTTTTCCACACGTTTTCCGTCTTTGCTGGTGTAGGAATCAGAGCAAGCGACGGTGATCTTCACTCTTTTTTTACCGGTTGTGGTAGTTTGTACTTCCGGATCACGTCCGAGGTTTCCTACGATTTGTACATGGTTACGAATAGCATTCATATGATTAAAATTTAAAAGTTAAATAATGAAAAATTGAGAATTAAAATTTGATTTGTTTGTTGATTTTCTGGATTTCGCTTAGTTGGTTTTTCGCGGGTCGATTACGCGGCAATTTTGATTACCGGTGTGCGTCCCGAGCGGAGGATGACAATGTCCGTTGCAACGATTTCGCGTTTGGTGCGGACATTGCCTTTTTTATCGGTCCAGCTATGCTCCACCATGTGGCCGCAGAGCATGATGCGTTTTCCTTTCTGGAGGTGACGTGCGGCGATCTCGGCCAGGTTGCCCCAGGAAATTACCGAGTACCATTTGATTTTGTTTTTGTTCTCGAGGGCGTCGTGTTCGACACAGGCAGCTGAGAATTTTGCCATTTTACGTCCGTTCGACGTGGTTTTTACCGTGGGATCAGTGCCCAGGTTCACGATCATTTTAAAACCGTTCGTGTTGTTCGGGTTTTGCATATACATTTTCATAGTACAGATTGATTAAAATAATTATTGTTAATTACGCTTTCATATTTCATGCGGCGGCGGCTGATGCCTGCAGAACACAAACCGTTCGCTGCATGCTTGTCTTTCCGGGATTTCCCTTTTTAGCGGGTTATCGATGAATTGACGGTGCAAAGATGTGGTGGTGATTTTCGATTAGTCGGTTGTTAAGCATTTGTAGTCGATAGTAAATGTTTGTAAACGTTTGTAAACGGATATAGTATTGTTATTCAGATGTTTGAAAAAATATAGAAAAAGATTTGGAGGCTAAAAAAATTAAGCGTTGAGGGAATAAAATGGGTTTTCGGGCAAAATTTGGGGTGAAAAAGAGCCACGGATTACACGGATTAACACGAATTAGGTTCGTCTGTAACATTGCCGTAAAATGGCGAAAGCTGATCCACATAGTTGTATATTTATACAACTATGGCGCCGGCAAACTGCCGGCGTGAATATTTATTATTATTAATACTTCTGGTGATAGGCAGTGCAAACGGCTTCTTATTTTGCCACGGATTACACGGATTTACACGGAATAATTTACATTCTTAAAGAAATCCCGCCCCTAACCCAATGGAAATCAGGATAAGCAGAACCGCCACGACCGCCTGGATAAATTTCAGGGTTACTTTCTTTAACAACTTGTTCCCGATAACTGCTCCAAGCAATGCTGCAACGGTTGCGATAATCACAATTTGCAGATTTTCTTCCACACCTGCTTTCAGAAATCGTCCGGCGTAAACCGATAACCGCGTAAAATCAACAAAACAGGAAATCACCACGCCGGTAGCGATGAATGCTTCTTTCGTCAATCCCGCGCGGATCAAAAACGCGCTACGCAGGGCGCCCTGGTTGCCTGATAAGCCCCCGAAAAATCCGCTGAGTAATCCACCGACCGGCAGCTTGTCTTTACTGAACTCCATCTTTTTGAAAACCGGCAACAGATCCATCAGCGCAAAAAAGATCAGTAAAATGGCAATAGTGAATTTCACCGGCGTGACCACCATCATTTTCCCGTTCAATTCGTAGGTGAACAACGGCTCCAGCTCTGTGATATGCACCAGCACCCAAGCCCCCGCGAAAGAGGCGAGAACGGCTGGAATGCCAAAACGCAGCAATACCATTTTATCCGCGTGACCTCCGACCAGGAACAGCTTGAAAAGGCTGCTGCAGAAATGTACCACTCCTGTCATGGCAATGGCCAGCTCCACCGGGAAAAAAAGCATAAAAACCGGCGCGAGAATAGTGCCCAAACCAAATCCGGAGAAAAATGTAAGGACAGCGGCTAAAAATGCGGCAAGGGCAATTACGGTGAATTCCACGTTATGGGTAAAAGATTTTTCCGGGGTTTAAAATAAGATTAGGATCAAACAATTTTT
>DATDOQ010000022.1:0-3442 GCA_035293205.1 Bacteroidia bacterium | reverse complement strand
ATGCCGCTGATGATGGTTTGCCCGCTTTCCTCATCGCTTTTCACGCGGAAAGTCGGATCTTCTTCAGCAAGCTTGTTAAGTGCGACGCCCAGCTTATCAAGATCGACCTGTGTTTTCGGCTCCACTGCCAGACCGATAACCGGTTCCGGAAAGTTCATTGCCTCCAGCACGATCGGGAATTTTTCAGCACAGAGCGTATCGCCTGTCTTAATATCTTTAAATCCGACAGCAGCGCCAATATCACCGGCTTCGATAAAAGGAATCTGGTTTTGCTTATTGGCATGCATCTGGAAAATACGCGAGATCCGTTCTTTATTGCCCGAACGGGTGTTAAGGACGTATGAACCGGAATCAAGGCGTCCGGCATAACAACGGAAATATGCGAGGCGACCAACAAAAGGATCGGTGGCTATTTTAAATGCAAGCGCAGTAAAAGGTTCGTTCACATCGGGCTTCCGTGTAACTTCCTCTTCTGTATCAGGATTGATGCCTGTAATATGTTCTTTGTCCATTGGTGATGGCATTAGCTCCATCACATAATCGAGCATGGTCTGTACACCTTTGTTCTTGAAAGCAGATCCGCAAACGACAGGAACAACTTTGTTCGCGATGCAGGCTTTGCGAAGCGCAGCTAGAATCTCAGCTTCAGTAATTGAAGTAGGATTATCAAAAAACTTCTGCATGATCTTGTCGTCGAATTCCGACACCGATTCAAGCAGCTTTTCACGCCATTCGCGTACATCGGCTTCCATATCAGCCGGGATCGGAACTTCGGTAAAGGTCATTCCCAGATCCGCATCATTCCATACGATTCCGCGGTTGTTGATCAGGTCAACAACACCTTTAAAATTTTCTTCTGAGCCGATTGGCAGCTGGAGCGGAACCGGGTTGCCACCCAGCACTTCTTTCACTTGCTTCACACAACCAAGAAAGTCGGCACCGGCACGATCCATTTTATTAATGAAAGCGATCCGGGTAACGTTATAATTATTTGCGAGGCGCCAGTTCGTTTCAGATTGCGGCTCAACGCCGTCAACCGAGGAGAACAGGAACACCAGTCCATCGAGCACGCGCAGGGAACGATTCACCTCAACGGTAAAGTCGACGTGACCTGGCGTATCGATGATATTGACTTTATATTTATTACTTCTGTAATTCCAGAAACAGGTTGTGGCGGCCGAAGTAATGGTAATTCCACGCTCCTGCTCCTGCACCATCCAGTCCATGGTAGCTGCACCATCATGCACCTCACCAATTTTATGGTTAACCCCTGAATAATAAAGAATACGCTCGGTACAGGTTGTTTTACCTGCATCGATATGGGCGGCTATCCCTATATTCCTTGTAAAATGTAAATCACTCATCTCGATTATTCCCTCTTTATATTACAGCCTGAAATGTGCGTAAGCCTTGTTGGCTTCAGCCATTCTATGCGTATCTTCTTTTTTCTTAAATGCTGCGCCTTCTTCTTTTGCAGCGGCTACAATTTCAGCTGCAAGACGCGCTGCCATTGATTTCTCATTGCGCGAGCGTGAATAGCTGATCAGCCATTTGATGCCGAGCGCGGTCCGGCGTTCCGGGCGGATTTCCTGTGGAATCTGGAAAGTTGCTCCACCCACGCGGCGGCTGCGAACTTCCACGGTAGGCGTAACATTTGCCAGCGCCTTTTTCCAGGTTTCAAGTCCGTCCTGCTCCACACGTTTCTGCACGAGCTCAATGGCATCGTAGAAAATGTGGTATGCGGATGCTTTTTTTCCCTGAAACATCAGGTTATTCACAAAACGTGTAACCAGAATGTCGTTAAACTTGGGATCTGGCAGAAGTGGACGTTTTTTTGCTCTTGCTTTCCTCATGACTGTATGAAATCAGCTGATTTATTTTTTTGGTGCTGCTTTTGCGGCAGCGCCTGCTTTTGCTTTTTTGGTTCCGTATTTTGATCGGCGCTGGTTGCGGCCTTCAACACCTGCCGTGTCAAGCGCACCGCGAACGATGTGGTAACGCACGCCGGGAAGATCTTTCACACGTCCACCGCGCACCAGCACGATCGAGTGCTCCTGGAGATTGTGACCCTCACCCGGGATATAGGCGATCACCTCGATCTTATTTGTGAGGCGGACTTTCGCTACTTTACGAAGCGCGGAATTCGGCTTCTTGGGCGTTGTGGTGTACACACGGGTACAAATGCCGCGCTTTTGCGGGCAGCTATCCAGAGCAGCCGACTTGCTCCTGTTCGGAGCCTTAAAACGGCCTTTGCGCACGAGCTGTTGAATGGTGGGCATGAATGCGTTTAGTTAATTGATTATCAAACGTTTTTGCAAAAAGATTACACCCCAGACCGGTTTTTGGGGACGGCAAAGGTACAAATTCTTCTTCATAAACAACACGCCGGTTAATTATTTTTCCGGCAACTATTGCCCCTTTCAGGCCCTTATTTCATTGATTTCCGGCCGGAATCACCGCTCAAATGTTCCGCGCCAGAATAATGGAACATTTACCGGCCCTGCAATTCTTAACCTTTTTGAATTTTTGGGCCAAAATCAGGCACAGTCGCAGGGTTCTTCAAAATTGCGCTTTTCTCCGTCCGATTTATTAGATTTGATTCGTGCATGTGAAATAGTTCAATCAAATCCAGTGACACAAAAGCTGCAGGATCATTATTTTCATGCCGTTGAGAAATACGGTTCGGCTGTCGCGCTCCGCCAGTTAAATGGACGAGCTGTTTCTTACAGCGATCTGCTGACACTCGTTCATGAAAGAATGGAATGGCTGCGCATCAAACAGATCGGTCCGGGCTGCAGGGTCGCCGTGATGATGCCCAAATCCATTGAAACAGTCGCGCTGTTTTTTGCGGTTCTTCAAACCGGCGCTGCCATTATTCCCATAGACACGGGAACACCAATAGAGCGCCTGCGTAAAATTCTGGAGAATCTTGATCCGCATGTATTCGTTGCGCCACCTGCCTTTTTCCCTTCCGACTTTCCTTCACAGGAAGAATTCCTGGCAAACGCGACCGGGGAAATTTTTGCCGCATCCTTTTTGCCCGGAGAAAAACACACTTCAGATCTTGCCTGCATACTTTATACTTCCGGGTCGACCGGGGAACCGAAAGGTGTCTGCATCACACATGAAAACGCGCTCGGCTTTGTGAACTGGGCGATTGCAACCTTCAATCTCAATGCGATGGACCGGCTGATATCAATGGCGCCGCTGCATTTTGACCTGTCCATATTCGATCTTTACGCCGGCTTGTCGGTGGGTGGATCCGTGCTGCTCCTTGATGAAGAAGCGGTTAAAAATACACGTTTGCTGACGGAAACACTCTCGCAGCAGCTGATCACAACCATTTACGCGACACCGAGCCAGCTCATCACTTTGCTTCATTACGGAAAGCCCGGCAGACATTCTTATCCCTCTTTAAGACAAGTGCTTTTTGCAGGCGAAG
>DATDOQ010000021.1:0-16609 GCA_035293205.1 Bacteroidia bacterium | reverse complement strand
ATACCGGCAATACTGTCAAACCACCCGCTCACGTATAAATCATTATTATTAACCATCAAGGATATAATGCCACTTCCAATGTTGTTATCCAGGTCAGCGAACGGTAGCCAGTTAGTTCCATTCCATTTTGCAAGACCATTTGCAGTTACTCCACCGATTTGGTTGAAAGTACCGCCGGCAATTATTTCTCCATTATATTTTGTAATATCCCATACTGAACCCCAATTACATCCAGATCCAAGTGAATCCCATGCAGTTCCATTCCATTGCGCAATGGTATTTACATCTAAATTGCCCGCATGTATAAAATTTCCGCAGGCATAAAGAATGTTCGTAGAAGTATCTGCGTATAAATTGCGGACTATGTTCTGCAAACCGGTACCCAGTGGGAAAAAGGTTTGCTGCGCTTGTAAAGCCCCACCCTGGTCCTTCCCAAAGGGGAGGGTGAAGAGCGCGCAGTAGAAGAATATTTTTTTCATCGGAATATTTTTTGTGAGAAAAAAAAGTAATAATAATTTCCGCCGAGAGAATAAATTATTTCCGGTAAATTATTTTCGCAGTGTAAAACTCATCTGTACCATTTACTTTTATCAGATATATTCCAGGCGCTTCATCTAAAATATCAATATTCCATACTGTGCCATCCTCATTCGGAATTGTGGTGGTGGAAATTTTTTCACCAAGCGTGTTGAAAACTTCAATTGAATTGATAACAACATCACTAACCTGCACAGTGAATTTTCCGTTGGAAGGATTCGGGAAAACACTTATCAGTTGATGTAGTGTATCTGTTGCAGGATTGGCTAACCTCAGGGGACATATCGGACCAGATCGCAAACCACGACTATAAAAGCTAAAATACCTATTATTTCACGACCTTTTCGATGCTTTGCAAAATCAGGCGCTGAGAAAATTATTTATGTGAGTTGCAATCCAGCTTCGCAGGCACGGGATCTTACGATTCTCAATGAAAATTATCGTATTGAAAAAGTGCAGCCGGTGGATATGTTTCCACAGACGCATCATGCGGAGAATATGGTTTTATTGGAGAAAAAGGCAGTGTGAACAAAGTTTAGCATTGCCTGCCGCTATTCGCAAAGGTGTTTGATGCAGCTTCCAATCTTTAATCTCTATCCTTATCCCGCCATAACAAACTACTATCCCCATAACTGAGAAACCGGAAATTATGCCACAACGCATAATCATAAATTTTCCGGTAATCTTCACCAACAAATGCGGCCTCCAATAAAAGCAGCGTGCTTCCCGGCTGGTGGAAATTCGTGATCAATCCATATACGATCCGGAAGCGGTAGCCGGGCGCGATCAGCAGCTGGGTAAATCCACGCAGCTCTACTTTGTTGTTTTCACGCATCCAGTCACGCACCGCGCGCAAGGCAATGATGGCAGGCACATCCGGACCTTCTTCATACGCTTCCCACTGTTCCACCTGCAGTTCTTCCATATGCCGGCCGGGCTGCAGCACCAGCTTTCGGCCAAACCAGTACAGGCTTTCCAGCGCGCGCAAAGAAGTGGTGCCGGCGGCGATTACGGTTTTGTTGTAATATAAAATAACCTTTTCCACCAGCGAAAGTAAAATAAAAACCTGCTCGCGGTGCATTTCGTGTCCCTCGAGCGTCGGTGTTTTTACCGGCTTAAATGTTCCGGCGCCCACATGAAGCGTGACTTTTTCAAGCTGGACGCCTTTGGATTTCAGGCTTGCCATCACTTCTTCCGTAAAATGCAAACCGGCCGTTGGAGCCGCAACCGATCCCGGAAATTGCGCATACACCGTTTGGTAACGTTCCTTATCCAGCGGTTCTTCCTCCCGTTCGATGTAAGGCGGCAACGGAACTTTTCCTGCGGCTTCCAGGATTTCAGCAAATGTAAAATCCGCGGGTGCCCAACTGAGGCGTACGGCAGATTGTTCGTCCTGTTGTGAAATCCGTTCGGCCGTGAGAAGAATTTTTCCGTTGTCAAGATTTAGCTCAAGGAGCTCATTAGGTTTCCACCGTTGACCTTTACCAACAAAAGCGCGGACCTCAACTTCACCCTTTGTTTCAAGCAGTGAAATAAAATCTTTTGCATTTTCAGCTGCATCGGTGCAAAAAATTTCAATTTGCGCGCCGCTTTTCCGGTACATGATCAATCGCGCGCGAACAACGCGGGTATCATTAAAAACCAGCAGCGAATCAGCGGGAATCTCATTGGCAATTTCATGGAAAACAGTTTCGTGTATGGCGCCTTTTTCCCAGATCAGCAGCTTTGAAGCATCACGCTCCGGCAGCGGATGAGCGGCGATGCGTTCCGCGGGAAGGTCATACGTATAATCCGAAATTGAAATATTACGCGGATCGGGATAGTTTGACATTGTCACATTTACAGAATTCACCTATAATTCTTCGTGTCTTTTCTTCGTGTCCTTGGTGCCTTAGTGGCTACCTCCTTTGTGCTCTTGCATTGGACACGGACGCTTATTCAAAAAAACAAAACAAAATAGCCACTAAGACACAAAGGACACAAAGATTTCACGAAGTTATAATGCTTTTCTACCTTGCTGAATCGAAACTGCTTTTCGTTTTCCTGCATCTGGTCCGGACTGTACAGATTTCGCCCGAAGTTATTGTATATTACAACCAATCTTTTTCCGCAATATCACGGGCATGATACGTAATAATAATATCTGCACCCGCTCGGCTAAACGCGATCATGTTTTCCATCACGATCTTTTGTTCATCCACAAGTCCCTGCGCAGCGGCAGTTTTCACCATGCTGTATTCGCCGGAAACATTGTAGCAGGCCACGGGCAATAAAATATTTTCTTTCACGCGGCGGATGATGTCCAGATAGGCAAGCGCGGGTTTCACCATGATGATATCAGCGCCTTCCTCCACATCCAGCAAAGCTTCACGCACCGCTTCATTCCCATTGCGCGCATCCATCTGGTAAGCTTTGCGGTCGCCCGATTGCGGCGAAGAATCGGCTGCTTCCCGGAAAGGTCCGTAATAAGCGGACGCAAATTTAGCGGCGTACGACATCAGCGCCGTATTCACAAAACCATGCGCATCCAGCGTTTCCCGGATTGCGCCAATGCGGCCATCCATCATGTCTGAAGGAGCCACCATGTCGGCGCCGGACTGCGCATGCAAAAGCGCCATTTTGGAAAGCAGCTCAACGGATTTATCATTATCTACATAACCGTGATCAAGAATTCCGCAATGACCGTGAGAAGTATAAGCACATACGCAGACATCTGTAATCACGTACAAATCGTCGCCGAATTGTTTTTTCAAGGCCGCAACAGCGGTTGGAACAATGCTTTTTTCGCTGTGCGATGAACTTCCGTCCTCCGTTTTTTCTTCGCCCACACCAAAAAGCAAAACTTTATTGATGCCATATTTCAATCCTTTCTCCACATCTTTCAGCAGCGTGTCCACCGAAAAATGATGAATGCCCGGCATCGCGGCAATTGGTTTTTTCACCTGCGCGCCATGCGTTACGAAATAAGGATAAATAAATTGCTGAATGCTCAGCCGCGTTTCTGCGACAAGATCGCGGATGATGGCTGTTTTACGCGTGCGGCGCGGACGTTGAAGCATACGCCAAAAGTACAAAGCATCATTGCTGAAATGTCAGGAAAGTGTCATTTTATTAAAGGAGCGCTTGAGGAAAAAATGTGCCGATGTGCTGATGTGCTGATTAAGGAGATGGGAAAATCTTGAAGGCGAGAAATGAAGGATAAAAAAAGGTCTGTGGGGTACGCGGTCGTGCGCTATTTATTTGCCACGCCTGCCGGCCGACGCGAAGCCAGTGCGCATGCAGGCAGGGATTACACGGATTTACACGGATTTGTTTGAGTCAACAGTTCAGTTCGAGGCTTGACTAATAGTGCGAATCAGCATATCAACACATCATCCATTAGCAGATTAACCCATTAACCCATTAGCACATTTTTCCTCCCTCCTCCCTCCATTCTCACACCTAAATACTCGCTGCCATCACCGCCCGCACCATTCCTGCATCGTCAAAACTATCCGGTGACCAAAAAGAATGATGTCCTTTTTCTTTTAACGTACTCGCCGTTGCATGACCCATTGCGACCAGCTTTTGCCCGGGTGAAATTTTATTTTTTTCTAAAAACGCATCCACATTGGAAGGACTTGTAAAAACGAGGATATCCGCTTTCGGCAGATTTTCAGCGGAGCGTTGAATGGTTTCGTAAACGATCAGGTCAATGACTTTTGCATTCGGGAGCTGCGCCTGGACGGCTTTCATGCTGCCTTTGGCCTGCGGAAACAAAACGGTGGATCGACCAACGACGGCGCCGAATTGTTTAGCGGTAAGGCGTGTGTCGTTTCCACCCCCAATGAAATCCGCCCGCAAATTAAACTTACGCAGCTCATTGGACGTGGCTTTACCAACGGCGCCGATCTTCATGCCGGGTTTCAGCTTTGTTTGCGCCAGGAAATGTTTGACAGCCTGCTTGCTGGAAAAAAACACCCACTCGGCATCCGGAATCTTTTTTAATAAAATGCGATTGGTTTCGATCAGCGCGCGGCCTTCAACCGTAAATTCATTTGATTGCAGGACATGAAAGAAAAAATCATCTTCCCGCAAATCGCGTGTGATGAAAACGGACGCGGGTTTAATCGCGCGTAATTTATCAACAATTTTTGTCGCCGCATTTTCTGCCTGCCGTGTTTCTGTGTATAAAATTCGCAGCGGCTTGTCCCAGTCATCCGCCATGGCCGACCAGACTTTGTAGAGATCTTCTTCTTTTTCGCAATACACGCCAAGCGGCAAATGACATCCGCCCTGGAAAATATTCAGGATTTTTCTTTCAATGGCAATGCAATCCTGCACATCCGCGTGATTTATTTTTTGAAGCGCTTCGATCAATTCTTTGTCATCGCTACGAGTTTGCAATGCAAGAACACCTTGCGCGGGGGAAGGCACAATGTCGTGGTGATCGATCAGCTCCGCGTATAAATCGTCGAGGTTCAGCTTCAGACGTTCAAGACCGGCGGCGGCGAGGAGAATAGCGTCAAATTTTCCGTCGCGCAATTTCTGCACGCGTCCGGGTACATTTCCGCGGATATCTTTCAGCACAAGATCCGGTCGAAAAGCGGCCAGCTGCGATTTTCTTCTCCCGGAAGAAGTGCCCACGCTCCCGCCTTTTTTCACACGGAATTTTCTCCGCTGATCCACGCAATCTTTACGGATCAGGATCATTTCATTTGGTTTTTCACGGTAAGAAACCGCGGCTATCACCAAACCTTCCGGCGAAGCAGTAGGCAGATCTTTATGCGAATGCACCGCGAGATCCGCTTCGCGCTTCAAAAGGGCATCTTCAATTTCTTTGGTAAAAAAACCTTTGCCTTCGAGCTTGTAAAGACTGAGATCCGGTGTCAGATCCCCCTGTGTTTTGTAAACTCGGATTGCTGATTCCACACCAATACGCGCCAGCTCCTGCTTCACAAAATTCGCCTGCCACAAGGCAAGTTCACTCCCGCGCGACGCAATGGTGATTTTACGATTCAATAGGAATCAATTTAGCCCCGAAGGCAATGTGGTAATGTGGTAATGTGGTAATGAGGCAATGGGCAGCAGGCAGATGCCTTTTGTCTTATTCGTTATTTGGAATTTGCAGCTGATCAATTTTGGACTCATATCTGGCCGGTTTTTATATAACCACGGAGGTGAAAAAGGAGGTATGCACGGGGGTACACGGAGGGATTATTTCCTGTATCGGACTGTAGTTTTCCTTCTTTGGAATTTGTCTTCTTTGGTCCGCCTCTTCGGCGGATGGAATTTGTTATTTGGTGCTGATCATTTGATGCACCGGAACTTAATTCTTAGCCCCGGGTGAGCGCTTTGCCTTGCAATAGCGAACACGGGACAGGTGGTAATTTGATGTGCCGTTGCTACTGCTCCTAAATATTATCATTAAGGATTAGAATTTGTCTCCCGAAACTTCGGGATTGGAATTTGCCCATTCCTGAAATTTTTGGTCATTACCCTCATTTTCCCATTCTTCATTAGCACATTAGCAAATTACCACATTGCTCAATGCTTACCATTGCTATTTGGAATGTCAGTCAAGATTTCCTTCGCCATTTTCATCGGAACGCTGATGTATTTCTTTTCCACGTAATTCAGCACACGGTCAAGAACCTCTTTCGACGATTCATCCAGCTGACTGATCTCTTTGGCGAAAACGGCATTCATCGCTGTCTCACGGATTTCTTTCACTTTTTTCGGCACTTCCGACATGGCCAGCTCTACCTGCCGTTCACGGAATTCCTGCCGGAATGAATTTATACTTTTGTCAATAATTTCGTTGCATGCAGCCAGCTCGCCTTCGCGTTCGCGCAGGTTGTCAAGCGCAATATCCTGGAGATTGTTCACAGCGATAAGGTTCACATCCCACGCAGTGAGAACGGCAGGATCCAGGTCATTGGGAACTGCGAGATCGATCACCACTTTTCGCGCAGTGTCGCTGCCTACAAGTGAATTGTAAATTTCCGGCGTGATTACAGCAGTTTCCGCGCCGGTGCAGGTTACAATCACATCAAAGCCGGAGGTGTATTTGCCGAGCAAGTCTAGCGGGAATGCGATCCCGTCGAGTTCGGTGGCCAGCTTTTCGGCATGCGCAAGCGTGCGGTTAAAAACCACAAAATGCTGGTAGCCGTGTTTTTTCAGGTAACGCGCCATGGCGGTGTTCGTGCTGCCCGAACCGACCAGCAGGAATTTCGCATCCAGCGGAACATGCAGCGCGCGCAGCTTGCGGTAAGCCAGTGAAACCACCGAAACAGGGTTGCGCGCGATGGCTGTCTGTGTATAAACAGTTTTGGCAGTTTCAATCGCTTTCTGAACCACAAGACGAATCGTGTCGCTTGTAATGCCCAACCGTGTACATTCTTCGTAAGCGTTGCGAACCTGCGTGATGATTTCCCGTTCGCCGACCACGATTGAGTCGAGGGAAGCGGCCACATTGAAAATATGCCGTAACGCTTCTGCGTCTGAATAAAGCTCGCATCTTTGCGCCGCATCTTTCGCGGTTGATTCATCATCGAGTAAACACGAAAAAAATGATTCCGCAAATGCACGATCAACAGGTGCCGGAGTGACTACCAGAAATTCCACCCGGTTGCAGGTTGAGAGATAAAACAACTCAATCACTCCGCTTGTCGCTTTCAGACGAAGCAGCGTTTCACCGCGCCGGTCATCGGAAAGATGGAATTTTCCAATCTCCTCGAGGCGGAAGGAACGGTGGGTAATTGCGATGAAATGGATCTGTTGCATCCGGAATACAAATTTCCCTATGAAAAGGCAGGGATTTGTCAGGGAATTGTCAGCCCCGCTATTTAGAACCAGTATAAAAGGGCAACTTGCCTCCATCTGCACCTGGAAAAGATTTGAACAAATGGCCCGGAAAGCTTGTGTGGCAGCTATATTCGCTTTAAAAATTCCAGAGAACAAATTCCATCCGACACCGGCGGACCAAAAAAGACAAATCCTCCGTGAACCCCCGTGCATACCTCCTTTTTACCTTCGTGGTTAATTCTAACGCTGAACACACATGATGTTACCATTCAAGATAACCTATTGCAAAACAACCCATAAAACTTAGGCCCGAAAGCTTTTAAGTTTGCCTTTCATTTGAATTTGGAAATTGTCTTTTTAGAATTTAATATTTTATTCAGTTGGCTAAAATTAAAACTTCTTTTTTCTGCCAGAACTGCGGCGCGCAATCGGCGAAGTGGGTTGGCAAATGTTCTTCCTGCGGCGAATGGAATACGTTTGTCGAAGAGCTGGTGCAGAAAAACGACGACACAAAAACCAATGGCTTCGGTACGCGGTCAACGCAGCGCGTGGCGAAACCGGTGAAGCTGTCCGACATCAGCGCGTCGGCGGAAACACGGTTGCCGGTTTACGATAAAGAGCTCGCGCGGGTGCTCGGAGGTGGACTTGTGCCGGGTTCGCTGGTTTTGTTCGGCGGAGAGCCAGGCATCGGTAAATCCACGCTCATGCTGCAGCTGGCAACCAACATTAAAGGTTTGCGCGTGCTGTATATTTCCGGCGAGGAAAGTGATGAGCAGATCAAAATGCGCGCGGAAAGAATTGGCATAAAAAATCACGATTGTTTTATTCTCACCGAAACAAATACGCAGCAGATCTTCCAGCAGATCGCGATCGTACAACCGCAGCTGGTGATTGTCGATTCGATTCAGACCTTGCACACCGCGCACATTGAGTCATCACCCGGAAGTGTTTCGCAGGTGCGCGAATGCGCGGCGGAATTGATGCGTTACGCGAAAGAATCGAACGTGCCGGTTTTCCTGATCGGGCATATTACCAAGGAAGGTTCGCTTGCCGGACCGAAAGTGCTGGAGCATATGGTGGATACGGTGCTGCAATTCGAGGGCGACCGCAATCACGTGTACCGATTATTGCGCACCACAAAAAACCGTTTCGGCTCCACCAATGAGCTGGGCATTTACGAAATGCAGGGAAGCGGCCTGCGCGAAGTAAGCAATCCGTCTGAAATTTTAATTACCGCAAGGGAAGAGCCAGTCAGCGGGGTTTCCGTCGCCGTGCTGCTCGAAGGCATGCGTCCCATGCTGATCGAAACGCAGGCGCTGGTGAGTTCGGCTGCTTACGGCACACCGCAGCGTTCCGCAACCGGATTTGATCTGCGACGTCTCGCCATGCTGCTGGCTGTGCTTGAAAAACGCTGTGGTTTTCGTCTCGGCGCTAAAGATGTTTTCCTGAATATCGCCGGCGGATTAAAAGTGGAAGATCCCGGCATTGACCTTGCGGTGGTTACTGCTGTGCTTTCTTCGAATGCCGATATGCCGATCGCCAACGGAATTTGTTTCGCGGCGGAGGTTGGTCTCGGAGGAGAAATCCGTCCAGTGAACCGCATCGAGCAACGGATTGCCGAAGCGGAAAAGCTGGGGTTTAAGGAAATTTATATTTCAAAATATCATAAAGGAATAAAAGCGGATGATTATAAGATCCGTTTAAATAAAGTGGGGAAGATGGAGGAAGTTTTTAATGGGTTGTTTGGGTGAGGGGTTTTACCGGAGCATCTGGAGCTTTTTGTGGGGCAAGAATTCATTAGATTTGATAATAACAAAAGCACAAACGCGTTATAAAAAGCTACCCTTCGTAGCGAGAATCCAACGGAAAGACGGTGGACAGACCCCGCGCAGACTTTAAAGGAAAACATTGCGGACGGTCAAACGTTCAACAATAGACAACTTACATTTACAGACAGCCTTTACAATGCCCCGACAACTCGCAATAACACTTTGGACAGTTTTTCTTACCCTGACAGTTGGGCATGGACAAACAAAAAAAGGAATCATTGAATATGAGAGAGACACATTAACACAAGAGGATAAGAATTATTTTCATTCGATTTATAAATACTATAATCAGTCTACCCATAAGGCCCCGTTTTTTTTTGATAGTACCTGGATTAAGCAAGCTCGGAAAAGCCGGTATTATTACATTGATTCAACAGGGAAAAAGAATTATATGAATTCATATTTTATGTCGATTCAATTTCACAAACAAATGATTTTTGATGCTCCTTCCGGAGTCACTTTTTATGTTGTTGTAGATTCAAAGGGAAGAAAAAAAATATCTCATAGTTCAAGTGGAATGGGCGGAGGCTATGCGGAGGAATTCTATGATGTAAAAGATTACTACTTCAGAATACGTACTACGTATCGGGCAAGCTCAAAAACGGTACATTTTTTTAAAGACACCACCGATGTAACTCCTAAAATTGGAAATCAGGGTTATGTATTCATTGATAATCCGCTTGATAGTGCTGGATTATGGGTATTCGGAGAGAACATTCATGCTTTGAATGTGCAGTTCATTCAGCAAATTTTCTCTGGCTATTTTCGCACACGTTACGGTAATGAGAAGTTATATATGTATCAAGTAAAATATTTCAATCGTCAATTAAAGAAAGATGATACGACCTATGTTGCCGTAAAGAAAAGCCAACTGCAAAGCATTGAACTCAACAAGGAGTATTTAATTCTATATCAAAATTATAATAGTCCTCTTGAATTTCCATCTAATAGCAAGACATCTAATCGTTATGTTGTCCTTGACTCTGCAATGCATATTGGATCAAACCAGATTACTCGAATATTTTCAGAAACGTACAGTAATTTCATGAGAGGTTATGTAACAAAAAGGAGTATTGTCAACAACATAAAATCAAGTATAAGAAGGCTACGAGTAAATCGTGCAGGCTTTAGTTTGTCCTTCGCTAATGATCCTCTTCTTTATAAATTGAATAAGGATTTTATTAAAAAGGCTATTCAGGCAAATAGAAAGAAAGTTGAGATAGAATAAATTTAGCATTTCTAAATATCACAAAGGAATGAAAGCGGATGATTATAAAATCCGTTTAAACAAAGTGGGGAAGATGGAGGAGGTTTTCAGCGGGTTATTTGGGTGATTATATTCCAATCGAAAATTTCAATTATTATATTTCAGAAACTATAGCCAACTCCAATACCAAGGAAGCGGTAACTTTTGACGATCCAATGCGCCTGATGGAAACGGCCATACCATTTCTGGCTCCAATATTCCAATGAAAGATTAATTTCTGTGAACAAGTGGAAACGTTGGGATAAAACCCTTTCGAAAGCGCCGGTTATTCCGCCGGCTATTGAACTAAGATATAGAGTGGAAGCCTTATTTGTGGGACCTTGCCTCCACTTGGCCAGAAACAAACACGGCCCATATCTAAAATTCCATTTTCCATTTTTTGAATGTATTAATTGTTCCAAGCCGATTTCAACCCCAATGCTTAAGAAATCCGAACGAAAATATCCTCCCATGGCGCCAATTCGGGCTTGTAGATTTTTGAGCTTACGGACATATGTAAGATGGTAACCGTACAATACCAGATTAGGCTCGAAGTCATCCGTAATATCAACATACCAGAGCGGAAAAAAACTTGCGCCAACCAGAATTTGATTTTTTAATTGCGGCGCCTCCTGGGATTTAATACAATGCGAACTTAAAAAGATAAAAACAATTATCAGGAAATATAAGTTATAATTACTGCGCATGGTTCATTATGTTTACATAATTTAGTTTTGATCAATCAAAAAATAATTACTACTATTCACGAATTCTTCAGAAATCCTTATCAAGATAACTTTTAACTTCCCTGACAAACCAGGCATAATCATCATCTCCGTTTCCATATCCGCAAAACCACCAGTATTTCGCTAAGTAGTTCGTGTAAAGGCAAAATGCCAATGATAAAAGAGCAATACCGGAAAAACTTAACCATTTTCTTCTTTCAACTAAATTGTGCATCACAATTGCAAAAGGGAAAATCCATAAAATCAAAAAATCCACCTGCCCGCGATGGCTAAATGAACATCCCAATCCCGGCGCATGCCATGCTGCATAAATGTAAACGGCAAGCAGAAAGAATACCAGGAGGATACGGTTATGGGGAAAGTTTTTAATACCTGCATAAATTGAAACAAGCGCAAACAGTATAAATAAAGGTGTATATAAAAATAATCCAGAGTTGGTTCCCCAAAGAACTACATCAAATTTTGGCAAATACCAGTTCGTAAATCCCTCTCCGGGATATATTGGCGCAGCTGTCTGACCAAGAATAAAATGATTGTATAACAATTGTGGTACAAAGAAAAGCAGGCTGATCAGCGCAGAGATGGGAAACAGCATTTTATTTGTGGTAATTACTTTAAGGTTCTTCTGCAAATCATTTTTTGAGCTTCCGAACCAAAATATTGCCGGCAACAAAATGATTGCGTCTATCGGCCTTACCGCGACAATCCATGCAAAAACCGGCAGCAAAAGGAATTTCTTTAGCTTACCGCCTTCGTGAAAGCAATCAAGCAGGTAAAAGAAAAGAGCAATCAGAAAAAAGGAAAATACATGTGAATACCCCGGTTCCCGAAGCGTATAATAACTCAAATTGGTTCCAAAAAACAGAACGGAACAGGCCAGAAGCGATAGCCACCATGATGTATGTTTCCGGAAGAGTAGAAAACAAAATAATAATCCAAAGGAAGAATAAAAAACGCCTGAAAGCCGGATCGCGATATGGTAGGGTCTTGAATACCCGTCCTTTTTGTTCGCGAACAGATGGGCCACCATAAAAAATGGACTTTGTCCGATCGCTAATCCCAGTGGATATTTTGACACCAGCTTCCCATTTTCATAACGAAACCCCGTTCGATCCATTACAAGACTCGTATCAGGCTCATTAAAATTGTAGATAAACAGGGCAGGCAGGTAAGCGTAATATCCCCCGGCATCCGAAGACAAAATCCCCTCGAGCCCTGTATACTTAGCAATATGTTTGTCAGCATCAAGCGTTCGTTCATTTAGCCAAGCAAAAAACATAAGGAACGCAAGTAAAGGGATTATCCCTGCAAGGAACTTTTTCCAAGAAATTATCCGGTGGCCAAACTGCATACTTCAGCGAATAATATTTCCTTAAAAACTGTAGCCAACTCCAATTCCAAGGAAGCGGTAACTTTTGATTTCCCAATTAGAATCAATAAGCTTTTCCCGGCGCCACTTGTACCAATATCCAACTGAAAAGCTAACTTCAGTAAACAAATGAAATCTTTGGGAAAGCTGCCTTTCACAAGAGCCAACTATTCCAAATGCAAATGATTTGGTACTGAACGTGTAAATACTTTTCGGATAGCCAGCAATCCATTTTGCAAGAAAAAGATCCGGACCATATTTAAAATTCCATTTGCCATTTTTTGATGCTATTAATTTTTCAATCCCGATTTCAATGCCAAGACTTAAAACACTCCGGCCAAAGTAATTTCCATTAATTCCAAATCTGATTTGTGTTTTTTTTAACTTACGAACATACGTGAGGTGATATCCATATAATACTCCATTCGCATCACTAAAGGGGCTAAAAAATTCAAGATAGACGAGTGGAAAATAATTTGCACCAGCCAGAATTTGATTTTTCAACTGTGGCGGCTCCTGGGAATAAATGCAATGCGAGCTTAAAAAGATAAATGCAATTATCAGACAACATGATTTATAATTACCGTGCGCATTGTTCATTTTGCTTACATAATTTGGTTCTGATCAATCAAAAACACCCATTACTATTCAGATCTATCCTATTGATGATATAACTTCTGATAACCGCAGAGTTCCGCTGAGGTTTTCATAGAGAACCGCGGAGCCGGCATAAATGTTCCATTTTGTCCTTCTTTCTCTGCGGTTATCTGCGGTTTATTTTCTCTGCGGACCTCTGCGGTTTAATAGTTTATTACTTCCAGTGATAAACTGCAATAAATAATTATATTTTGGATTTGGAATTTTCTCGCTTACTCCACACACCCATGCTGCAATTTAATTGAAAAGCTCGCTGTATCAAGATAAGCCACCGCCCCAACCGGTATCGTAAATTTATCACGTGTGTGGCCAAACGAAAATCCTTTCATCACCGGCTTCTTCAAATCTCCGAATTTCTGCGCGAAAACTTCATCCAATGTAAACGATTTATCCGGCTCTTCAGGAATACATTTCGCGCAGTTTCCAAAAACGACCGCGCCTGCTTTCGCGAGTGTGCCGTTCAGGTCCAACTGCGTCAGCATCCGGTCGATGGAGTAGGGCTCTTCCTCTGTTTCTTCGAGAAATAAAATAGAATCCGTAAAATCGGGTAGATAGCCGCTTCCGATCAGGCTGCAGAGCACGGTTAAATTTCCGCCCAGGAGTTTGCCGGTAAAGTTCCCGCCCGAAATTACATCCGCCGCATCATAAGGTTGCGCGAGTGTGGAAGCTTCACCTTCCTGCACAAGTTTCAAAAAACTGTTTATTGTAAAATCGCCCCAGGAGGAATTGCCGACGGGTCCGTGAAAAGTGATAAGACCGGTTTGCTGGTAAATTGCCAAAAGCAGTGTGGTGATATCACTGAAGCCGGAAAACACTTTTGGATTGGCGCCGATCTGCTTAAAGTCGATCAGCCGTAGTAATCTGGCACAACCCCAGCCGCCGCGCATGGCGATAATGCCTTTCACTTCTTTATCGCCGAAAAGATTATTCAGCTCTGTGGCCCGAAACGTATCCTCGCCCGCGAGGTAACCATATCGTTGCTTAAGCGTATCACCCTGCTTTACCTTATAACCGGCCGCTTCAAGCGCAGTGGTCGCGCGCTGGATGGAATCTTCATTGAAAATAGCCCCCGCCGGTGCCGTTAGCGCGATCAGGTCGCCTTTTTTTAGCCGCGGCGCCAATAAGCGGGCCGGCTCATGCACCGAAAATTTCGCCGCATGCAAACGGGTTGCCACCGTTCCCGCAGCAAGCAGGGCAGCAGCGCGAAGAAATTTGCGGCGATCCGGTTTCATGGAAAATAATTTCCGTCAATTTACTTCAAAAAACCGTAGTAGCAGTCTGGGCTTCAGGTTTAACATTGAAATAAGAATACGCAAATACTTGAACCACGGAGGCACTAAGACACAGAAGAGTCAAGTATAATTAAATCTGTGTCTCCGCGGCTCCGTGGTTTTATTTTTTTTCGCGGTGCTATTTTGTACGCAAATATTACTTGAAGCGGAAAAAGCCACTGTGGCCCTCTGTGTGAACCACTGTGGCCCTCTGTGATACTTTTTTGCGTTCTGCACCCACACAAAATAATCCAGAACAATACGCAAAACACGCTACGGTAAAATTATCCTTCTCTAATTCGGGTTCAAAACATTGAACAGCTCATCGAGCTTTGGCGTGAGAATGATTTCCGTCCGCCTGTTTTTTGCGCGCGCAATTTCGGTCCGGGCCGGATCGATCGGAAAAAATTCGCCGCGGCCCGCTGCCGTCAGCCGTTTCTGGTCAATTTTATTGTTGCCGTACTTTAAAAGAATTTTTACCACGGTGGTCGCCCGCAGCACGCTCAGATCCCAGTTGTCTTTAATATCACCCGTTCCTTTGTAAGGCACATCGTCCGTATGTCCTTCCACCATCACATTGATATCAGCATTGGTCACCAGCACGCCGGAAAGCGATTTCAGCGCTTCTTCCCCTTTTGGAGAAACCTTGTAGCTGCCGGAAGCAAAAAGCAGCTTGTCCTCCATGGATACATATACTTTTCCATTCCGTTTTTCAACTGTAAGTCCTTGTCCTTTGAACGAAAATAACGCGGCATCCACTTTTTTCAGGATGGCGGCAACGGCGGAATCTTTTTTCGCGAGCGCGGCGGAAAGTTCCTGAACGCGTGCTTCCCGCTTGTGCAATTCAAACGTAAGTGAATCGAGTGTTTTCCGCTGGCGCCGGAGACTGAGATCAAGCCGTTTCAGGGAATCTTCTTTTGCGATCATCTGTTCCTGCGTCATGTTTAGCCTGCCCACGAGCTGTGTGTTTTCGGAAGTTGTACGCGCCATCAGGTCTTTGTTTTGTTTCAACAGCAGCTCATAGTTTGCGATAAGCTGGTTGTACTGGCTGTTCACGGTGCGATAACGTCTGCCGCAGCCGGCAGTATCCTCGAGCAAATGTGTGATCTGGCGTTTATTGTCTTCCAGCTGCCGGTTCATCTCGGTGCTTTTCGTGGAATAATCGTCGTTCATGCGCAAGAGGCTGTCACGCACTGCTTCCGCATTCTTTCTCGCCGCTACTTCCTTGTCGTATTTACGCAATGGAATGCATGTGATAAGCAGCGTGGATGAAAGCAGGAAAAGCAGGAGAATACGGTTGCGCATGCGGGTGAATTTTAGCAGATTAACAAACAAAGATAGGCCGGCGCTATTGTGGTTTTTTCGATTGAAATTGAAGTTATTAACTGTTAATTGTAGATTTCTAAATGAAACCCCGGGCATCCTTTTTGCGTTTATTTACAAGTATTATGCCTTTTAAGCCATGGAAAAACTCAACAAAGACTGGATAACTGAAAAGCATATCGATTTCGAATACAAAAAGTATGTGCTGCTGGCTTACCTGAAACATGTGGACGGCTGTTTCCGGGCCACGCGTTTGTATCCCGCGCTTGCCGACCTTGTTGAACATTACCGGCTGGCGCGCCTGCTGAAAGAAAACAAAGAATCGCTCGCCGCACATTTTCCAAAACGATTGTCCGGATTTGATTCCGAAAAATTCGTCCTCACTTACGATTCGCTGCTGAGTGACGACCGGTTGATGGCGGAGGTGGAAAGTATTCTCGATTATTCCCTTCCGAAATTTGAAGAATGGCTGCGTGAAGGAAAACACATTTACGATTTTATCGAAAAAGAAATTGAGCTTGGAACGGTCGGTCTCGTTCCGATCGATACCGGTGCCGGTTATTTATTTCTGAAAAACGCGACGGCGCACACGCGGGTGTACATGTATTCCATCACTATTTTCGAAGAACCGGATGCAACCTGGCGGGGTGTGCATACCAGCTACCTGCGCACGTACAGGCAAAACATCATGCAGACCTACGAGTCCATTAAAAACGCACTGGTGAGAGAAAACAGGCAGCTTCCGAATCCCGCCGTTTTTGTAGCCGAAACCGGACTTGATATTCCTGTAGAAGAAACTTTTCTGCCGATCGCAAAACGCATGCTGGTCCGTGAAGTATCATTGG
>DATDOQ010000020.1:0-2342 GCA_035293205.1 Bacteroidia bacterium | reverse complement strand
GATTTTAATTTTTGGATTACCTATTGATTCGATCAGCCCCAACGTGTTGTCTTCCGAATCTCCAACAGCAACCACCATTTCGTCGCATAATGGAAGAATGGAGCGGATGGCTTCCACCACCGGGTAATCGAATTTTATTGCATTACGGACAATCGTGAACCCGGAAACAAACATGGTTTAATGTTTCAGATACCGGTGTAATTCCGTGGGGTAATATTTTTCAGCTCTGCTTTTACAGCGTCGGCGATTTTAAGCGTATCAATAAAACGGTGCAGCGATTCTTTGGTGACCGAAACATTTCCGCGTGTCAGTTCCTTCAGCGCTTCGTAAGGATTCGGGTGACCTTCGCGCCGCAGCACGGTCTGGATCGCTTCGGCTACAACGGACCAGTTTTCATCGAGATGCGCTAAAAGGGCCGCTTCATTCAGGATCAGCTTCCCGGTTCCTTTTCGCAGTGATTTTAATGCGATCAGTGTATGCGCAAACGGGATGCCGATATTGCGCAGCACTGTTGAATCAGTCAGGTCTCTTTGCAGGCGCGAAACCGGGAGTTTGGCGCTCATGTATTCAAACAGCGCGTTCGCGAATCCAAAATTTCCTTCCGCATTTTCAAAATCAATCGGGTTTACTTTATGTGGCATCGCGCTTGAGCCAACTTCTCCTTCCTTTACTTTTTGCCGGAAATAATTCATGGCAATATACTGCCAGATGTCACGCGCAAAATCGATGAAGATGGTATTGATGCGCTTAAGTCCGTCAAAAAACGCAGCCAGGTTGTCATATGGTTCAATCTGTGTGGTCGGATGTGTCCGGACAAGTCCGAGTGAAGAAACAAATGTGTCGCCGAATTTTTTCCAGTCAACCTGCGGGTAAGCGATGTGATGCGCATTAAAATTCCCGCTGGCCCCGCTGAATTTGGCGCTGAATGGAACCTGTTCAAGTAAATGGCGCTGTCCACGGATACGAGTCGTAAAAACGCGGATCTCTTTTCCTACGCGTGTGGGTGACGCGGGCTGACCGTGCGTATGCGCGAGCATGGGAACATGCTGCCATTCATCCGCCAGCTTTTCCAGTTCAATGGTTATTTCGAGGATAAGCGGGCGAAGCACATTTTCAAAAGCTTCACGCAGCAAAAGCGGGATCGCGGTGTTATTGATATCCTGCGAGGTTAGCCCGAAATGAATGAATTCCTTGTATTCGGCCAGTCCAAGCGCGTCGAATTTTTCTTTCATGAAGTACTCAACGGCCTTCACATCGTGATTCGTAGTGGATTCAATTTCTTTCACACGCGATGCGTCCGAGAGGGAAAACTGCTCATAAAATGTTTTCCGCAATTCCGGGAATACGTTTGCGGGAACTTTTTTCAGTTGCGGCAGGGGCAACCGGCAAAGGGCGATGAAGTATTCCGTCTCGACACGCAGTCGGTAACGAATCAACGCGCCTTCTGAAAAAAAAGCGGCAAGCTCTTCCGTTTGTTTCCGGTAACGTCCATCTACCGGAGAGATCGCCCACAAAGAATCAAGGGTGGTCATAGGGAAGGACGAAGTTACCAATTTAGAATGGAGGGATCCACCTACGTCCCGATAATAACAATGACTTCGGCGGATAAATGAGGTAGGAAAGATCCACTTGCGTATTTATTGTAATCGGGACTTCGGCGGACAAGGGAGTGATGAGTGAGGAGAAATGTGAGAATGTGAGAATGTGAAAATGTGAGAATGTGAGAATGTGAGAATGTGAGAATGGGAAAATGGGAAAATGGGAAAATCCACCTTCGCTTAAGCTTCGGCGGATAAATGGGGTTAATCCTCCTGCGCTACGCTCCGGCGGACAAGTGGGAAAATGGGGCTAATGGGGATAATAAGGAAAATGAGTATATCTGATTTTGAGTAAATCGTAATCCCGAAAGCCTTAGGGAGTAAATCGTAAATGGTCTTTGGGAAAAGGGAGAATGGAGGGCGGATGTATCGATATGCCGATTGACCGATGGTTGTTGTGTAAATGAAACTTTAGGGTTGAGAGGGAAGGAGATTAGAATGTACGAATTACGAAAAGGTAAACGGGAGAATACAAGATTGAAGATTGAAAGACACTACCTTCACATAAGCAAATCCCGTTTATGGAGGAGGTTATTCTTGTGGATTCTTTTGACCGTGTGTTAGGGCAGATGGAAAAAATTCAGACGCACCAGGAAGGACGGTTGCATCGCGCATTTTCTGTTTTCATTTTCAATAGTAAAGGCGGAATGTTGTTGCAAAAAAGAGCAACCGGCAAATATCACTCGGGTGGCTTGTGGTCAAACGCGTGCTGCGGCCATCCAAGACCGGGTGAAGAAGTTGCTG
>DATDOQ010000019.1:0-16277 GCA_035293205.1 Bacteroidia bacterium | reverse complement strand
ACTGCAAAAGATATAAAGGCGTATTGGATCAAGGAGGATTGGTTTTTCGACCGGCAGCGTTCGGTGATGGATGTGCGGATCATCGGGCTTTGTCCGCTGCAGGAGAAGCTGGCGCCGAACTCGAATGATATCGAAGGATTCAAGCCATTATTCTGGGTTTATTTTCCGGCTTGCCGCAACCTGTTTGCCCGGCAGGAAATATTCAATACAAGAAACGATGCACAGCGGATGACGCTGGACGATGTCTTTTTCAAGCGGATGTTTCAAAGTTATGTCCGGAAAGAGTCGAACGTTTATGACCGGCCGATCAACAGTTATTACACCGGGCTCGACGCGTTGCTCGAAGCGGATCGTGTGAAAGATGATATTTTCAAAATGGAGCATGACCTCTGGCATCTTTGAGTTGCGCCTTTTGCGGATCCTGTGAAAATCGCAGGATGAATATCCCCGGGTAGAAATTTTATCCGGGGATTCTTTTTTTTATTTCAAACGGATTTTTCAAAACAGTCATACCATTTGCGCACATAAAGCGTTTCTATAGATACAAATTACGATTTGATGAAACACTTTACACGTCTCCCGGTTAAACCGGGAAGCCGAACCCAACATGAGCTTGCAGGCTATTATGAAAAAATTCTCATTCCTGTTGTTTCTGTTTCTCACACATCACGCGAATTCGCAATGCACAAAATGCGCTCCTGATACTTCCGCAGGACCCGGTGTGTTTGATCCGCCATCCAGGAAAGTAATCCCGTATGTTTATGTGCGTGAAGCAGATGTGATTTGGTCAAAACGTATCTGGCGTACCATAGATCTGCGGGAAAAAATGAATCACCCCTATTATTACCCGGAAATTCCGCACGACGGATTGAAAAGTCTTTTTGACCTGATCAAATGCGGCGTGCTTGAAGGTTGTCTTACTGCATTTGATAATCCCGCTTTTGATGATGAATTCAAGGAGCGCATGACGGCGGAAAATGTCGCAGCGCTTTTACAGCGACAGGAAATCATTACGATCGAAGATCCTTTCAATCCCGGCACTTTCATGAATGACACCGTTACGATTGACATCACAAGTTCTGATGTGAAAGCTTACTGGATAAAGGAAGACTGGTTTTTTGACAAACAGCGGAGTGTGATGGACGTGCGGATTCTTGGCATCTGTCCGTTGGCGACAAAAACGGAGGAAAGCACCGGTGAAGTGTTGGGCTACAAGCCGCTATTTTGGGTGTATTTTCCGCAACTGCGCCCTTTGCTTGTCAAACAACTTGCCTTCATCGGTAACAATCGCGCGCTGCCGCTGACTTACGATGATCTGTTCCAGAAAAGATTTTTCAGCAGCTATATTCATAAAGAATCGAATGTGTACGACCGGCCGGTGTATTCTTATACAACTGGTCTTGATGCATTGCTGGAATCAGACCGGATTAAGAATGAGCTGATGGAAATGGAGCATGATTTATGGCAATATTAATGTGCTAATGAGTTAATGAGTTAATGAGTTAATGTGTTATTGTGTTTATGAATGGGGAAATCCGCCTACGCTGAAGCTTCGGCGGACAAGTGGGGATAATGGAGATAATGGGTGAATGTGATAATACGCCGCAACAATTTTTCAATATTCAATCTTTCAGCCTAATTTTCATAAATCGTAAATCTCAAATCGTAAATCTCAAATCGTAAATCGTAAATGGGGTAAATGGAAGAATGAGGAGAATACTATTTTCAATCAATTGCCCGTTGTAAAAAATCATTCAGCGGTTTCATGGCCTGGAAAATCTGCGTGGCTTTTTTGATATAGTTTTTGGAGAGCACGTCTTTGTCAGAAATATCGCTGACGACAATAAAACTTTTCAGCTTAATCAGCTCGATTGCCGGGTGATCTTTCAGGTAACCTTTCGGCGTGGTGGAAAGCTTGTCTTCATCACTGAGCTTTCCGAAATATTTTTTGAATGTTTTATTCGAGAGGATGGATTGAAATTCAGGGAGATTGTAATCTATTTCCTGCCGGATTTTTGCAAGCATAGGCGGTTCAGGCATCCACATTCCTCCTGCGAAAAAGCTGCCGCCAGGTTCGAGGTGCATGTAATAGCCGGGAGCGTGCTCTTTTTTGCCGCCAGGATTCATGTTTGCGCCAAAATGCGTTTTATAAGGCGCTTTATCTTTCGAAAAACGAACATCGCGGTAGATCCGGAACATGTATTTTTTCACGGGCAGATCCGGGTCAATTCTTTTATCAAAGCTGCGAATGTTTTTGAGAATAGCTCCGAGCGTTTCTTCCACGTTTTCCTTCGCTGTTTCATATGCCGGTTTGTTTTTTTCAAACCAGGCGCGGTCATTGTTTTTTTTCAGTTTCCTGAGAAAATCGAACGTTTCTTTTCTGATCATAACTTTTCCTCCGGTGGTTGAATTGTTTCTGCCTGCAGCGTGGTCATTTCATCCGTTAATTTTCGCACGAAAACAGATTGCGTAAAAAATTCGCGCGCGATAACGCGGAAAACCGTGTAGAGCGGAACGGCGATGATCATGCCACCGACTCCCGCAAGACTGGCCGCGATGAGGATGACCGTAAAAATCTCAACGGGATGGGCTTTAACGCGGTTGCTGAAAATAAAGGGCTGCACAAGAAAACCGTCGATCAGGTTCACCAGCATGAAAACGATCATCACTTTGCCAAGCAGCGGTAAAATTCCCGAATAGAATTCAAGATGGAGATTCGTGGATGCAGCAATAATGATCGCGAAGGCGCCCGAGATAAGCGCGCCGGCATAGGGTATAATGTTCATGATTCCCGCAAAAATACCAATGATGATCGCGTTCCGGATGCCGAGGATCCACATACCGCCGCTGACGAAAGAGGCAACAAAAATAATATCAATCAGCACGCCGGTGAAGTATTTTGTCAGCAGCACCTGGGTGTCATCAAAAATGTTCCTTACACTTTTTTCGTGACGCGGCGGGACGAGCAGCATCATCATTTCAAAGATCAGAGAACCATCTCGTATGAAAAAAAAGGTGAAAAATGAAATGGCGAAAAAAGCGACGAAAAGAGAAGTGACCGCGCTGGCAAAACGATTGGCAAACGAAGAAACCTGAGTAAAATTCAAAAGTTCTGATGCGGCAACGGTGATGTGCTCTTCGAATGATTTTTCCTGCCCGCCTGGTTCCTGGATACGGGAAAAAGCGGCATCCAGCTCCGCCAGAGGCTCATGCAAAGCAGCAGAAACCTGCTTACCGTCGATGGCGGAAATTATTCTGGCTTCATCGATGATCACCGGAATAAAAATACTTATGAAGGCAAATATGAAAATATAGATTGTCAGAAGCAGCATCAGCGCGCGCAATGACCGGTGTAATTTTTTCTTCCTGATCAGGATGCGTTCCAATTGCTTTGCAAGCGGCTGCACGATCAGCGCAAGAACGGCGGCAACCGCGATATAGAGAAAAAGCAACCGCAGGTACCAGATCGTTACGAAGGCAAGCGCAACCACCGCGGCGATGAGGATGTTGTTACGGCGAATAGAATCAGGTAGGAAAGCCATGGGCAAATGTAATCCGAAGATAGGAAACCAGTTGAATTGCTGCCAGTTGCGTGGATTGTTAGTAAAAGCTAAATAGCATCAAATGGAGTTGCTCTTCCTCCAAAATCTGACATGCAATCGTTACCTTTGCGGCCCCATGATTTCGGTTAATAATCTTACAGTCAGCTTCGGCGGTTTTACCCTCTACGATGGCGTTTCTTTCCTGATCAATCCCAAAGACCGGATAGGTCTTGCCGGTAAGAATGGCGCTGGGAAATCCACTCTTATGAAGATCATCGCGGGTGAGCAGCGCCCGACCAGCGGTGAAATCGCCAAACCAAATGATTGCACCATCGGATACCTGAAGCAGGACATGGCGTCGAGCCTGGGTAAAACAGTTTTTAATGAGACAGCGACAGCCTTCACCGAGCTGCTCCAGCTGGAAAACAGGATTGCGAAAATTAATGAAGCGCTGACAACTCGCACCGATTATGAATCGGATGGTTATATGAATCTTATCCAGGAGCTGAATGACGTGAATGAACGTTATCACGTGCTCGATGGAGGAGAAGTGGATGCACAGATCGAGCGCACGCTTATGGGTCTCGGTTTTGAGCGTGAGGATTTCAACCGGCTGACGGATGAATTCAGTGGCGGCTGGAGGATGCGCATTGAGCTGGCAAAAATCCTTTTGCGCCGCCCAAACCTGTTGCTGCTTGATGAGCCCACCAATCACCTCGATATTGAATCCATTCAATGGCTTGAAAATTTTCTGAAAGATTATTATGGCGCTGTCGTCATAGTTTCGCACGATAAAGCATTTCTTGACAACCTGACTACGCGGACGATTGAAATTTCGCTTGGGAAAATTTACGATTACAAAGCAAATTATTCCCGCTATATCGAATTGCGCAAGGAGCGGCGTGGAACACAGCTGGCAGCAGCAAAAAATCAACAAAAGTATATTGACAAGACGGAGCAGCTGATCGATAAGTACCGCGCAAAGGCGAGTAAAGCCTCTTTTGCCCAATCGCTTATCAAAAAGCTGGATAAGATTGAGATCATCGAAGTGGATGATGAGGATAACACATCGATCCGATTCCGTTTCCCGGAGGCGCCCCGTTCAGGTAAAGTGGTCGTGGATGCTAAACACGTAACGAAAGCCTACGGCGACCATGTTATTTTTTCGGATGTGGATTTTGAAATTGAGCGGGAAGACCGGGTAGCATTCGTAGGAAGGAACGGCGAAGGGAAATCCACCATGGTGCGGCTGATCACCGGGGAAAAGGCTACCTCCGGCTCTGTCAAAACCGGATTCAGCGTCACCACAGGTTATTTCGCCCAGGATGACGCAGACCTGCTGGATCCTGAAAAAACAGTTTTTGACACGATCGATGAACAGGCGGTGGGCGATATGCGCAAACAAGTGCGTGGCTTGCTGGGATCTTTTCTTTTCAGCGGCGATGACGTGGATAAAAAAGTGAAAGTGCTTTCAGGCGGGGAAAGAACCCGTCTTGCCCTTTGCCGATTGTTGCTTCGCCCGAACAACCTGCTGATCCTTGACGAGCCGACCAATCACCTCGACATGCGCTCGAAAGATGTGCTGAAGCAGGCACTCCTGAAATTTGACGGAACGCTGATCGTGGTTTCGCATGACCGGGATTTTCTGCAGGGACTTACCTCCAAAGTTTTTGAATTCCGCAATCAAACTGTGAAGCAGCATATCGGGGATGTGTATGAGTTTTTGCGCATCCGGAACATCCGGAATTTTGCGGCGCTTGAGCTGAAAGAACAGAAAAAGGCCGAATCGAAACAGATTTTGGAAAATGGTTCCGGTGAAAATGCGGAATACCGCCGCCAGCAAAAGGCAATTGGCCAGATCAGGAACAGGATCGTCCGGATCGAAGAAGAGATTGCACAATTGGAAGCGGCCATTAAAAATATAGATGATCTGCTGCTGGATCCGGAGAAATATCCGAAGCTGATCAATGACAAGGAAACATTCGGCAAGTACGAGGAGAATAAGAAAAAGCTGGCCGAAAAGCTATCGCAGTGGGAAATCCTATGCGCTTCGCTGGATGAAGAAGGCGCGGCTTAACAATTAATGTGTGCGTGTCATATTCTCCGGCGTACAAATAATGAAATCCCCTTTTCCCAGCGAATTTTTATCGAGCGTTTCACAGTCAGCCTGAAGCGATGATGTGATCACCACGATTTTCAGCTTTGGGTTATTCAGCAACAGGTACCAGGCGATCCCTTGTTTATTATCGGAATGATAAGTGCCATTGTAATGCAGGAAAAGTTTTCCGGGCGTTTGATTTTTCAGGATAAAGTGCGCCATCGTTGCGTCTTTCAGCGCCTGCGATTTTGCCAGATTTTCTCCGTTATGACCGGCAGCCGATTCAAGAATGTCCTTGTAACATTTCAGACTGCCGTCGTATCTGAACGGAAGCGGCACAATGAATTTCTTTGCTTCCGCACCCAGGCTGTCGAGCGATTCCATTCCCTTGGAATAAACCATGTTCGCGTAACGGCGGGGAACGTTAGTAGCAATAAATGACAACTTATTCGTTTTGGCGAAATCCACCAGGGGCTTGTAATCGGTGCCATAGTTCGGCCATAATTTCATCTCATCCTTGTAGGTGCGTTCCGAAATTTTGCCAGCCAGGTATTCCTCCAGACAAAGCTGGTCGTCGGCTTCGAGCATTTCCGCCCCCAGAACGAGCTGGTCTTTTTTCAACGCGTGCAGGTCACCGGTAAGTTCCAGCTGCAACCAGTGAATGATGGGGTTGTCATGTAATTCACCGAACAAGACGATATCAGCTTCCTTCGCCGCATTCAGTATATCAGTAAAACTGGTAGATTTCCCATCCGAGGTGAAGATCTGGAAAGCTTTTTTTTCGGCCCGGAAGGCAAATGCGGAAAAGGCAACGGCTATAAGAAGTGAAAACTTTTTCATGTACAAATTTCCAAAAAATAAAGGCTGGTATTAATGTTTGACCCCGGAAAAACCACGAACTTCTAATTAAGCACACAAAGACAATTGCCACTAAGCCACGAAGGCACAAAGGGGTCACGAAGAAAAGAGCACAAAAATAATTTTTATTCAATGCCGGTTTTTTGACCAACTTCAATCTTATTATCGTACCGGATAATGTGCATTCAGCAGGTAGAGGTACGGCCCAAAGCCGTGGTGCCTGTAAATATTCGTGGGATCATCCGGGTAAAATTTACTGTAATCCGAATCGGGTGGCAGGATAATCGGGGCACCGCATGCTACATAATTCAGGCTGCGGGCATATTTCTGCTTTGGAAAACCTTCGAACCGGTTGCGCACCTGCTCCCCGGTTTTACGCGCCAGGTATTTGGAGAATTTTTTGCGGGTTCTTTTTGCCGAACGGTTCATTTTTTTGACGAGGTGACGGGCGTACCACTTGGCGATCCATGGCGCACCCTTCATCAGCCGGCCCATATCCTCGAATGGATTTCCCGGGTTAAGATCATCCAGTGCCTGTAAAGCAAAAGGAACCTCAGGCACCCAGTCGGCTGTATTTACAACACGGAATGCCCAGCCATTACGCGTGATAAAATCGAAATCGTAAGCATAATACTGGTTGCCCGGTTTTGGCATGCCGCTTCCGTAGGTTTTGATGCGGATATCCGCCGGAATGGATTTTCCTTTTTCATAATACAAATAGGAGGTGAGCAGAAAACCGATCGCACCGCCCTGGCTGTGTCCGATGATGAGATAATCCTTCACACCTTTTGCATATTCTTTTTGAATCTGCGCTACGATATCAGGCGCCATGCTGCCCAGCGCGATCATCCACCCGATATGGACGAGCGCGGATGAATCTTCCGCGATTTTATAAACGAATTTATTTCCTTTTCCCAGGTCGAGTGTTCCCATGGCAGGGATCATACCGGCATAAAAATTTTCCAGCCAGGAAGAAGTTGATCCAACCGTGCCGCGGATGCTGATAACGTCTACTGAATCCCTGGAAGTCCATAGATCCCAGCGGTTATCCAATGCCGTCACCGGCGAGCGGTAGACCAGCTCATAACTGATAGGGTAGGGCATCCACATTTTTTTCCAGGCAGCGGTATCCGACTGGTGACTGGAAATGGAAAGCATTTTCCGGAATTCATTCCCGTTAAAGCCGGGCTGAAGGGGCCGGGCATTGGCAACAGCGGCCAGGGCGAGTGCAAAAAACATAGTTGATCGTCGCATGCCTGAATGTACAAAAATGGAATTGACTTTTCAGACTTCATTCAGCTCATTTAAATTGAAACAAATGAAAGAGACTGTTTTACTTATTATGCCTGCGGTTTTTTATCTTCACCTGGATTTTGGCGACTGCATAGATGGTAATACCGGCGTGACGATGAAGGTGCTTGTCTTCGATAATTATGATTCTTTTACATACAACCTGGTCCATCTCGTGGAGAAAATTACCGGATTGCTCCCGCAGGTTGTGCGGAACGATAAAGTTTCGCTTCCTGAGATTGAAAATTATGACCGCATCATTCTTTCTCCCGGTCCGGGTATTCCGCGTGAAGCCGGGTTGCTCCTGCCGTTGATCAAACGTTTCGCGCCGACTAAGCCGATACTTGGAGTTTGTCTTGGCCACCAGGCCCTGGCGGAAGCTTTCGGCGGAACTCTATCCAATCTCAGTAATGTACAGCATGGTGTGGCCACGGAAATTCTCCCTTCAAAAAATCCCGGATTCTTATTCAGCGGCATGCCGGAAAAATTCAAAGGCGGCCTTTATCATTCATGGGTTGTAGATGAAAATACACTTCCGGGTGAATTCATGATCACAGCCCGGGACAACAGAAACAATATTATGGCCATGCAGCACCGGCAACTGCCTGTCGCAGGCGTTCAGTTTCACCCGGAATCCATCCTGACAGAATCAGGTGAGATCGTAATGCGGAATTTTTTATTAAAATAAATTACCAATCGAATGATCATTAAGGTGTGTGGCATTTCCCGCGGTGAGGACCTGATATCTGTTTCCCGGTTGCCGGTTAATTATGCCGGGTTTGTTTTCGATGCGGCTTCCCCTCGTTTTGCGGAACCTGGCATCGATCCTGATCTGGTCGCTTTGCTTGGACGCTCGGCGCCTTCAATGAAAAAAGCAGGTGTATTTACGAACGGAGATGAAATAGATATCCGGGAAAAGATTTTGCGTTTCCAACTGGATGCCATTCAACTGAACAGGGAAACATCGCCCGAATTCTGCGCTTCTTTTGCGGGAGAAACAGCGGTTATTAAAACTTTTACCATTCACGGTCCGGAAAGTTTTTCTGCAACTTTCGCTTATGAAGGCAGCTGTAAATATTTTCTATTTGAGGTTGCAAACGGGCTAACCGGGACGACGGACCCATTCGACTGGTCGGTTCTGAATGAGTATATTGGAAGCACTCCTTTTCTCCTGGAAGGATTCGGTCCGGGCGATTTGAAAAATATTTATGACATCCGGCATTCGCAGTTTGCCGGAATTGACATTGATACTCGTTTCGAAATGTTCCCTGGGAAAAAAGACATTCCATCGCTGACCGGATTTATCACTTCATTAAAAGCCATCAGTCAGGAGCTGCCCCGATTATGATCCATTGGAATCTGAGCCACGGATTACAGCCGCGGATTACACGGATTTACACGGATTATTTTTAGCGAGTGCTGCACTCTTTCACAGATTATCAAAAAGAGAAAAACGGTGGCTTCTTTAGGATCGCTATTTATTTGCCGTAGATTACAGCCGCGGATTACACGGATTAACACGGATTAAACCGGACCCTTCTCTAATTTCTTCAATCTCCCATTAACCCCATTCTCCCATTACCCCATTTTCCCATTACCCCATTTTCCCATTCTCCCATTTCCCCATTCTCCCATTTCCCCATTCATTATCCCATTAACTCATTAGCACATTAGCACATTATTTCTTCCTCTCCTCCGTCATCTGTCCACGCACAAATTCCTGTTCCACGACGAGCTTTCCTGTTTCATCGTACACTTTCCAGGTACCGTCCTTGAGATGATTGTCAATTTCCGGGTAAAACTGCATCATGCCTTCCGAATTCAGCTGGCCGTTTTCGAAATATTCTTTCAGGTTATAACGCCGCCTTTTTTTATCAGCGAGCTGAAGATCACTTTGCGGTTTTCCGTTTTCATAATAAAAAGTGCGCGACACCAGGTAGGCGCATTTCTTTGCGTATTCTTCCGCAAACTCCGGATTGCCGTTCGGATAATATTCATGCGTAACCATTTCAGCGCCCTGGAAATAGATGATGTCAGACCTCACTTTTCCATCGCTGTAATAAAGCGTCATCTCGAAACGGTAATAATCCAGCTCCCTGAAATCTCGTTCTACCTGACCATTGGGGTAATAATTTTTGTAAGAACGTAACTTGCCATCGACATAATAGCCGATGTGAAGGACAGAACTGTCTTTGTAAAAATCTTCCCAGGTGCCATTCGCATTATTTCCTTTGGGATGCCGGCGCACAGAATCACCGCCCATAAAAAAGTTGAGGCGCTCGTACATGGCGATTCCCAAAGCAGAATCATAGACCGCTTCCGGCGCGTACAGGGTCATGTAATTTTTCTGCTTTCCGATCTGCGCGCGCAGTGGAAGGGTTACGAAAAAGCTCAATAAAATAAAAATAAACCGCATAGACAGTTTTTACGGAAAATCCTGCTGAAGGGTTTTAATGAGTGCCTTTTGCTGCAAGGTATCTTTCTGCATCAAGCGCTCCCATGCAGCCCGAACCAGCCGCTGTTACCGCCTGGCGATAAACTTTATCCTGCGCGTCGCCAACAGCAAACACACCTTCCACATTTGTTTTGCTGGTGCCGGGAACTGTTTTGATGTAGCCGGCCTCATCCATGTCGAGCCATCCTTTGAAAATATCCGTGTTGGGCTTATGGCCAATTGCCACAAAAAATCCGAAAACATCAAGTCTTCTATCGGCGCCTGTTTTAACGTTGACAACGACCGCGCCTGACACACCGCTTTCATCTCCGATCACTTCTTTCGTTTCGGAATCCCAGAGTATTTCAATATTCGGCGTATTCATAACTCGGTGCTGCATCGCTTTGGAGGCGCGCATTTGTCCTTCGCTTTTGCGGACGACCATATAAACTTTGCGGCAAAGCTTGGCCAGATAAGAGGCTTCTTCGGCAGCAGTGTCACCGGCGCCGACAATGGCAACATCTTTTCCGCGGTAAAAAAATCCATCACAAACCGCGCAGGCGGAAACGCCGCCGATCATCCTGTATTTTTGTTCGGATTCAAGTCCGAGCCATTTGGCAGATGCGCCAGTAGCGATGATTATTGTGTCAGCGTGAATTTCCAGATTCTCATCGATCCAGACTTTATGTATGGTGCCGGTGAAATCAACTTTTGTAGCCCATCCCGTCCGCACATCTGTTTTAAAACGTTCTGCCTGCGCCCTGAACTCATCCATCATGATCGGTCCCTGAACCCCTTTCGGGTAACCCGGATAATTTTCCACTTCGGTGGTGATCGTCAGCTGTCCTCCTGGTTCTGGACCCATGTACATGACAGGCTTCAGGTCAGCGCGTGCCGCGTAAATAGCTGCGGTGTAACCGGCAGGACCGGATCCGATAATAAGGCATTGCACGTGTTCGGGGGAATTATTCATACTGTTAAAGTGTGGGGCAAAAATAAGGATTCGAAAAAGAAACGATCCTTAATAGTTTTCAATAGTTATATAGAGGAAGTCTATGACAAAAAATATCATTGACAGATGATGGTGTCATACGAAGGACTGTAACCGCAGAATACACCCAATCCGCCGTTGACGTTGGTTTTAATAAGTCCGGGAGCCGCGAAGGGATTTCCATTATTGCTGACCTCCACTTCAAACGTGTGGAAAAAATCAGCTTCCGCTTTTCCTATCGTACAGAAGCGCACAATGATGGTATCGCCGATCTGATAGAAATAACGCTGATTATTATGATCTTCGGGCGCGGTGGAATTCGGCGGTGCGGGCCTGTTATAAGCGAAATCAAAACTACTGCCTTCGATGAACCGGTCGTCGAACGCAGAACCGAAAGGCGCGAGAAAATCCGGATCACTTGTTCTTTTAGCAAACCAGCGATATGCATTCTGTGTTCCCGCCGGATCTGTCAGGTGCGCCCATGCAAAACCAAGTGAATCCTGGTCCGGTTCAACCTTAAACCATACACTGTCAAGGGGAATCGGCGCCGGTATGGTGGTTACTGAACTGCATGATTTTCCATCCGCCAATACGTTCAGCACATAAGATCTTCCAACCTGTCCCGTGATCGTAGTGCTGCGCCATACAATCGGAATGGGTTTGTTCGGATTAAAACCCAGTGTCATCGTATCGGTTGAAATTCCATCGCTGATGGTAACCAATGCATTGGTGATAAGATAACTTGCAAGCGATGCCGAATCAACCGGGTCAAAATAGCCGGTGCTCCATGTGAGGTTAATTTCTACCAATTCTCCGGCAAACACCCCACCGTCAACCACAATTTTCTTTTGGGGATCGGGCAGCTCAACCGTAATTTCTTTCTGACAGGAAAGAATCAGAACAAATGCGGCGGGTATCAGCAAAATATTTTTCATAGCTCAGAAACTGAAATTCCATGTTACAGAAGGAAGGATCGGAAATAGCGAGACCTGTTTTGCCATCACTTTCAGGCTGCCGTCCTGGACACTTCCTTCCGTGTCGAAAAAAATAAAATATGGATTATGCCGGTTATACACATTGTAAACCGCAAAATTCCAGCTGCTTTGGTACGGCATCCGGAACATTTTTTTTGGCTTGCAGGTAAGTGTCGCTGAAATATCGACGCGGTGATAAGGTGCCATGCGGTACGCATTTCGCGGACCGTAATCAGAAACAACCTGGCCTTCGATAATATACCGCGCTTCGGGGAGCGTAATCGCATTCCCGGTACCATAAACGAAAATGCCTGAGAAAGACCACCGGTCGCTTAAAGCGTAAACGCTAACAACCGATACGTCATGCCGGCGGTCATAACGCGCATAAAAAGTTTTTCCGTTATCAATGGCAGGAAAAGTTCGGGTAGTCCAGGAAAGTGTATAACCAATCCATCCCGTAAGTTTTCCACGCCGTTTTTTAATAAATAATTCCAAACCGTATGATTCTCCCGACCCAAAAACGAAATTATTATCCGTGTTATTATTCACATTATCCTCAGGCAGCGATCCGGGCGCAAACTCCACCTGGTTGAGCATTTTTTTGTAATAGATCTCAAGCGAAGATTCAAACATGTTATTCCTGAAATTTTTAAAATAACCCGCTGCATATTGCCATCCGACCTGAGGTTTGACGACATCGGAACAGGGAACCCAAATATCTGTTGGGAGCGAGATCGGTGAAATGGTGGCTAGATGCACATATTGCAAATTATAAGTGAACGATGCTTTAATGGATGAAGATTCATTGACGAGAAAACGCACGGTGGCGCGTGGCTCCAGGCCGCCATAGGCTTTCACTTTTTCAAACTTTTTATAAATAATAGTTTCAACTGTTCTGCCGGTAACATCTTTGACATACCGTTCGAATGGGCCAACCATAATAAAGCGTGCGTAGCGCAAGCCTGCGGAAATCCGCCAGCGCGGGGTAATGTCCCAGTCATCATTGATGTAAACCGCAGCTTCATGCGCGTATTCTTTTTTCAATCCACCCAGATCAAAAACAGTTTCGCCTGACTTCGCAGAAACATTGTTCGGCGTAAAAATATGCCAGGTGTAATGCAATCCGAAGCGGATGTAATGCGCATTCGATGGCAGGTAACTGAAATCAATTTTATTATTGAAATCGCGTATGCCGGAAAAAAGCCTGAATTCAAAACCATCCTGTTCCGCTCCGAATGAAAATTTATAATCGCTGAATACACTGGAAAGATTCATGAACATTTTTGGTCCCAGGAGGTGATTCCACCGAAGCGAAGTAGTCGCGTTTCCCCAGGGAATGGAAACCTTAAAATCGGATTTGGAATCATTGTAGTCAAAAACATCCCTTCCGAAATATCCGCTGACAAAAACTGTATTATTCGCATTGATGCGCCAGTTCACTTTTGAATTCAGATCGTAGAAATAATATCCCGATCCTTTGAACGGGGAATCGTCTTTGATGAAGCGTTTGGCAAAGACATCAATGTAAGTACGGCGACCGGAAACGATAAAAGAAGCCGTATCTTTTTTAATGGGGCCCTGCACTGTCATCCGCGAGGAGATCACGCCAAGTCCGCCATCGACATGAAATTTCTGATTGTTTCCTTCTTTCATGGTAATGTCGAGAACCGAGGAAAGCCGTCCACCATACTGGGCGGGCATGCCCCCTTTGATGAGATTAATATCTTTTACTGCATCCCCGTTGAAAATTGAAAAAAAGCCGAAGAGATGTCCTGCATTATAAACAGTTGCTTCATCGAGCAGGATCAGATTCTGATCGGGGCCTCCGCCGCGCACATAAAAGCCGGAATTCCCTTCGGCGCCGCCTTTTACACCAGGTATCAGCTGAATGGTTTTCAGAATGTCCACTTCACCCAGCAGGGCCGGGATCTGTTTTATCTGTTTCATTTCAAGCCGGACGGTGCTCATTTGTCCTTCAGTGACATTTTCGTCGCCCTTTTTATCTGTGATAACCACCGTCTTGCTTTCCCGCGGACTCAGTTTAATGTCAAGATGCAAATCCCTGTCGAGCAAAAGCTGCTGTTTATATTCCTGCATGCCTATATAGGAAACGCCCAGTTCATAACTTCCCGAGTCAGCTGTGATCGAGTAAAAACCGTAATTATTCGTGACAGTTCCTTTTAACGGCTCACGAAGGGTTACGACCGCTCCGATGACCGCTTCCCCGGTAAGCGCTTCCCTCACGTAGCCGGTCACGGTCATTTTTTTTACCGGCTGAGCAAAGGCTCCGCAATAAATAAATAATATAAAAAATGTCAGGAAAAGGATTTTTTTTGAGCCCGGCATAAGCATATGAATGGCAGGTTCAAACCTACAGAAACTATTGAGTAATTTTTTCTTCTTTCCGGGAGCATTCCGGGGTCCGTTAATAGCAAAACGAAGGGAGAAAGTTTTTACATTTGCACCCCCGCATGAGACAATGAACCGGCCGGGAAAGTTACTGGTCACAAAAAAAATAGTCAAATTCCAGACCAAGCCGCACCCGGAGTTTTTTGGCGCAGGCTTAAATCAAAAAATATAACCAGAACATAAGAAACCATCAATCAAAATCGGGGTGTGGCGTCCCCCGGCTGAGCCGGGAGAGCAGCTACAAGCAAAAAAATAATAGAACAATAGAAACCATCATTCAAAATCGGGGTGTGGCGCAGTTGGCTAGCGTACCAGCATGGGGTGCTGGGGGTCGTGGGTTCGAGTCCCGCCACCCCGACTTTTTTGACCTGAAGGACCATGATGGTCACAATAAACTAATAACAGATGATTCTTTCGGGCCTTAAGATCTTAATCGGCCTGATAAGCAATTAGCCACCTAAAAATCAAACAATTAAGTTTTAACGACCATGAATTAAATCCAATATTCAACGTAACTTTCAATAAGTTTGATGTACCTATAATTGTTGGCAAAAATATAATACTGAAACACGGTCAAAAAATCATTCAACTAATAGATTGAAATATCGAACCCATGAAAACACTCTTATCAATGCCCAACAATTTGAAAAAAATATTCTTGTCCGGACTAGTCATGTTTGCTGTTGTGACATCCGGAATTTCACAATGCACCAATACAGCAGCCTGGTCCACTGAAACCGCTCCAACTGTTCCTAATTCGGCCACAATTTATGGTCAATACGCCGGTGAATATGGAACATGGCTAAGTCTCGTTGCCGGAACACAATATGTGATCACAAGTTCCATTGTTACCGATTATCTGACCGTTCGCCAGGGCACACCGGGCGGTACGGCTGTCGCGTACGGAGTTCAACCGCTGACGTACACAGCAACTACCAGTGGCACCTATTACATACATTGCAATGTTTCTTTACTTTGTGATGCGCAGAGCGCAGCGCGCGATATAACGATGACGGCGGTGAGCTCAAGTGCACCCGGTCCTGCCAATGAACAGTGTTCGGGCGCCATTGCTGTAGCCATTCCAAGTTCCACTTCAGGCACAACCGTTGGCGCGCAGCCTGAAGCGCCGGCGCCTCCAACGTGTATAACTACCTATGATAATTCCAATGGCGTTTGGTACACAGTTACAGGGACTGGTAACCCGATCACGGCATCGCTTTGCGGTAGTGGTTGGGATTCCAAACTTCATGTTTATACCGGCTCATGCGGAACCTTTACCTGTGTTACAGGCAATGACGATTTGGGGCCTGCCTGTTCTACTTCCGATGCGTCCGTCAGATGGTGCTCTGTATCAGGAACAACTTATTACATATTAGTGAGCGGGTACAGTACGTATTCCGGCGCGTTCACGCTTACCATGTCGCAACTTGTCCTCACTCCTGCCATCACGCCCACTTCCCCTTCGGTTTGCACAGGGAATTCCATAACACTTACAGCGACCGGGCCGGGAACATTTACATGGAACCCGGGATCCGGATCAGGCGCTAATTTTACTGTTTCACCAACCGCAACCACTACCTACACTTGCACCGCTACAGATGCCGCATCCGGTTGTACCGGAACAGCAACTGTTTCGGTTTCAGTTAATCCTTCACCTACTGTTACAGTTACACCTTCGTCC
>DATDOQ010000018.1:0-4218 GCA_035293205.1 Bacteroidia bacterium | reverse complement strand
GACGGATGCTGGAATAGAATTTCAGCGCGTTGCCGCCGGTGGTGACTTCGGGACTGCCGAACATCACGCCGATCTTTTCACGAAGCTGGTTGATGAAGATGCAGCAGCAGCCCGTTTTGCTGATGGTGGCGGTAAGCTTGCGAAGGGCCTGCGACATCAATCGCGCCTGGAGACCCATTTTCGAGTCGCCCATTTCACCTTCAATCTCCGCTTTTGGCGTAAGCGCCGCAACTGAATCGATCACAATAATGTCTATCGCGCCGGAACGGATCAGGTTGTCCGCAATTTCCAATCCCTGTTCACCGTTGTCGGGCTGGGAAATAAGCAGGCTGTCGATGTCCACGCCCAATCGCTGCGCGTAAAACCTGTCGAACGCATGCTCTGCATCTATAATTGCCGCTATCCCGCCCTGTTTTTGCGCTTCGGCAATGGCGTGAATGGCAAGCGTTGTTTTTCCCGAAGACTCAGGTCCATATATTTCAACCACCCGGCCTTTCGGAAATCCGCCAACACCGAGGGCTATATCAAGCGTAAGAGAACCGGTCGGAATCACTTCCAGCTGATCAATCGGGTTGTCGCCCAGCTTCATGATGGTTCCTTTGCCGTACGTTTTTTCCAGCTTGTCGATCGTGAGCTGCAAGGCTTTCAGCTTCTCTTTATTAACTTCTTTTTCTTTGCTCATGGGTTAAAATTTTGCGCGTGAATACTATAAGCGTTTTGGTTCAATGCTCAAAAATAGAGCTTTGATTAATAAAAGTCAAACTGTCACTCAAAAGTTATTAACAAAACTTAATATTTAGACATTAAAATATTGATATACAAATAGTTAAATTTTAGCGAAATATGCATTAAATATTAGCTTTGACTATATTTCCTGCACATTAATCGCTCATCTCAAAGATAGTTTTAAGCCCGCAAAAGTGTCGCGTCGGCATCAAAAAGTAATCGAAAGTTTTCAACCGCGATCACACTGCAAATCACAAATATGCCCGGAGAATCTGGCTGATAGGATATTATTTTTTTATTCAGGAGCGGCAGCTATGGAGCATTGAATGACCACCTGTCCCGTGTTCCGCTCCAAGTCCGGCCCTTCCAAAAAAACTGAGTGCTTCTCAATCCTTAAGCCGCGAGCCTGTCGAAGGGCGAAGGGCCGGACTTTCCGCTGCACCCATGTCCTGAGCCAGTCGAAGGACGGGGCTAGGAATTCACTTCCGGTGCATTAAAATTCACTTCCTGTTTTTTCCTTTTCCCTCCGGCAAAACCTGTTCCGCGTGATTTGCCGTATCCACATTATCAATTACTTCTTCAATGATTCCATTCCGGTCAATTACAAAAGTGGTCCGGCGAACTCCCTTAAATTTTTTCCCCAGGATTGTTTTATCACCCCACACATCATACGCTTTAATAAGTTTTCGCTCAGGATCTGCAATTAACGGGAACGGTAGCTGGTATTTTTTAATGAAATCCCGGTGTTGCTGCACCGAATCCGGGCTGACGCCAATCACTGCATAACCCTGTTGTAGCATGGATTCATAATTGTCGCGCAAGTTGCAGGCCTGCGTGGTGCAGCCGGCTGTGTCATCTTTCGGGTAGAAATATAGCACAACTTTTTTTCCTTCCACAATTTTTTGATCGAAAGGAATTCCTTCCTCCGTCATTCCCGTAATAGGCGGCGCCTTGTCACCCGGCTTCAGTTTTGTTTTATGCGCCTCACCAATCAGCAGCTTCTCCGCCATTTTGGCGACCAGTTTTTTCCAAAGCATATGCAAAGCTAACAAGTAGCTGCGTCCGCTTTCCCGGCAGCTGGCTCCTGATTAAAGACACATAGAGGGTAGCCACAAAGAATAAAAGAACACGAAGAAAAGACACGAAGGGCCACCCTCGTTTGTCTGCCGAAGCAAAGCATATGCGAGCAAAGGCAGGCTTCTTCACCTTAAGTCTGGTGACGGTATGATTCACACATTCGCACATTCGCACATTACCACATTCTCATCGATCAATCAGCACATCATTCAGGTTGTCTAAAAATATAAGTAATACTCCCTCGTCAGCTCCTTATATTCCTCCGAATAATTCTGCGTATTCATCTTGTCCATTTCGATCACCAGCGTGGAATCGGAAATTTTTTTAGGTGTGAACGAAAACTGCATGAGCCAGCGTTTTTCGGCTTTTTCCTGCGTGGTTTTCACACGCATCAATCTCGCCAGGTGCAATCCTTTTGCCTGCGCCAGCGCGCGGAACTGTTCACCTTCGCGGGGCGGCAGGATCACGCAGAATTTTCCGTCTTTCGCCAGCAGCTTTGCCGAACATTCCACCAGGTCGGAAAAGGGCAGGAGCACCGTATGCCGCGCTTTCGTTCGCGATTCCTCTGTGGGCGGAAGTGAATCGTTGAAGTAGGGCGGATTGCTCACGATCAGCTCGTAACGCTCATCCGACGATTTTGTAAAATCCTGCAGCGAAATATTGTGCACACGCACACGATCGTACCACGGACAGGCTTCTGCATTTTCTTTCGCTTCGTGAAAAGAATCTTCGTCAATATCAATTGCGTCAATTGCAGCGCCTGAACGCTGGGCCAGCATCAGCGCGATTATTCCTGTTCCTGTTCCGATATCGAGAATGTGCCGCGCGCCGTATGTTTTTGCCCAGGCACCCAGCAATACGGCATCTGTGCCGACTTTCATCGCGCATTTATTCTGGCGAATAGTAAATTGTTTGAATGCAAAAGTGTTGGTCGGCATAAAACGGGCGCGCCCTGTTAGCCCAAGTTACAAAATTTCAGACTTCTTCGTCATCCTCAGTGTTTGCGCTGAGATAAAGATCAATCAACCCAGCAGGCATGCGCACATGCAGTTCTTTGTTTTCGCGGTCAACTTTTAAGATTGCGCCTTCCATCAGCGGCAGTAAAATTTCCGTTTTGTCCCTCAGCACCCGGAGGATCGGCTGCATCATGCGGTCAACCACACTTTCTGCAACGCCCACCTCGCCAAACTGCTCGTCAATAACGCGGTAACCGCCGATCTCGTGAAAATAAAAACGTGTTTCGCCTATTTCCGGTAATGCTTCCATTGGCAGCCAGGCCTGTGACCCGACCAGCTCTTTCGCCGCCTCTATGGTGGTAATTCCATCCAGGGAAACCGTCAATTCTTTTTTCAGCACGCGGGCTGATTTTATTTCATAAGCAACCAATAATCCGTTTCGTTCAAGAAATATTGCATCCAGGTTTTTATAACGCACCGGGTCATCCACGTCCACCTGCAGCACAATCTCACCTTTCAATCCGACCGTGCGGCTGGCATACCCAAGCTGAAAACATTCTTCTTTTTTCACTTTGTAAAATTACCGATTCATACGTAGCACAGCTGGCGAATCTTTTTCGCCCGCTGTGCAGCCGGGTGTTCCTCACCCGGCTTATCGGTTGATCGCGCGTAATTTCTGCTATACGCACAAAAAAACCCGGCTGTTAACCGGGCTCTTTCTGTAAACGAAATATGTGTTATCCGTTGTTTTCCGGATTCTCTGTTTTTTCCACGTTTTCCGCAGGTGCTTCCGCTTCCGCGTTTTGCTCAGGTTTAGACTCCGGCTCCGGCTCTGGTGCAGGAGGCGCATTTTTAGCGGCAATCTTAGCGGCACGGGCTTCTTTGGCCTTTTGTTCCGCTACGAAACGTGTTTTGCTTTCAGTAGCGGCTGAATCGGCAAGGCGGGTCTTTTTACCTTCAACCTTTGACGATTTTTCATCCAGCCATTTTGCAAACTTTGCGTCTGCCTGTTCCTGGGTGAGCGCGCCTTTTTGCACGCCGCGATAAAGGTGGTGACGGTAGAGAATTCCTTTGTAAGAAAGGATCGCGCGGCAGGTATCGGTTGGTTCCGCGCCGGTCTTAATCCATTCAAAAGCTTTCTCCTGGTCAATGTCAATAGTCGCAGGGTTCGTGTTCGGGTTGTAGGTGCCTATTTTTTCAATAAACTTCCCATCCCGTGGGGCACGACCGTCCGCGACTACAATGTGGAAATAGGCAAAAGCCTTCTTTCCATAGCGTTGTAGTCTGATCTTCGTAGGCATTTATTAGTTTTTATTGGTTTTTAAGGACGGCAAAGATAAGGAATTTTATGATTCCCCCGCACCTGCCCCCGCGCTTGTAGCGCTCGCGAATGGCCAACGCACTTTTGTAACCATCGCACCTGCCATCGCTCTTGTAGCCTTCGCACATGCCCACGCTT
>DATDOQ010000017.1:0-4094 GCA_035293205.1 Bacteroidia bacterium | reverse complement strand
GTTCCAGCGTTATTTCGTCATAAACATCCACATCAATTCCGTAACCGATCGTGAGCACATCACCGCCCCATTCATGCTCAAGCGCATGTTTCAGCAAATCGCAACGTGTCCGAAGTAAAAGCCGGTGTCCCGGATGCGGCTTGTCGTCCAGTGTAACTACAAACCGGTTACCTACAAAATGTATATTGTAATAAGCAGCCGTAGCATTTTCCAGCCACAGTGAAAAATTTGCCGCCTCCAGCACTTTTCCGGAATAAAGCAGCGCGTTATCTGCCAGGCATTTTCTGAGCAGCTCAAGAATCTCCTGCTGGTTTTCGATGCTGCAAGGAGATGTATGAGTTGCCATTTCAATTTCCTTTGCAAACTCCTGGTGTATTAATTGAGAAACAGAGTTGGTTGCAAATCGTTCATGCCAGGGAGAAACTTTATGAAAAACATGCTGTCGGAAATAATCTCCGGGGTTCATGACAAAAAATTCCGTCTCAACGGTTTTCCCGAAATTTTCCTCGTAATATGCAACAATTTTTTCCCGTGGAAATTTCACTTCGTTGATCCATTGTTTGTCAGGGCGCAGCAAAGCAAAGCCTGGACCGAATGGTAACGCGCGTGCCGGCTGAAGGGTATTGACAATCCTGCAAAAGTTATGGGCGAAATATTGTTCCCGTATCAGCCCCGTCTCGAAATCATCTTTTGTTTTGTAATGAACGGTATTCGGAAAATAACCGGCGCCGCTCCAGCCGGAAAAAAGATAATCGATTTTTGGCCAGCGTTTTTTTATTTCACGCAGGAACCATTGGACGACATTCTCATGATGTGAGTTAAGCGCGTCATTCAGGTTAACAAGGACAATTCCATTGCTCTCAACAATGATCACGCTCTCCAGCGCGAATGCCATGTAAGTAACGCTGGTTTTTTCAGTAATCCTGTATTCTTTGAAGCTCACGGCTTCAGTAATATTCCCGAATCCGGCCTCCCTGAAAAATTCGCGGGCGCCGTTTCGCCATTGATATGGAAAAAAAACTGCTGCCGATGGATCAAGAGATTTCAGAGAAGCGGCATGCAGATGATCATCATGCCCGTGCGAATAAAGAATATTTTTCGTGCCTGAAAGAATTTGCGTGTCGATGGGTCCTGGGAAAAGCTGCCACTGGTTCATATAAGCGCCTTCTTTGAACCAGGGATCAAATACAAGCGTGGTGTCGCCGGTGTCAATGTACAGGCAGGAATGACAGATATATTCGATATGCATCATGCCGCCGGGTTAAGTGAATCTGGTTTTAATAAAGCAGGTGTGGAAATTTCTTCCGCATCCAAAACGGGGAAGAAACTTAAATATTGTATTTCCAGCGTCTTTTGGTGATAAGTATTCCATTTCCTGTCCGTGTTTTTCCCCAAAACAGGAGAAAATAATTTTCTCAGGAAATAATTCCCGATTGGAATAATTCTCGCAGTATATAAATATCATGGAAAATTATCCCATATGGCAGGAGGACGCTGCACCTACCGCTTATCCGCCGTTGAGCGGGGAAATAGAAACAGATGTAGCGATCATCGGAGGTGGCATCACCGGATTGACCACCGCTTATCTGCTCGGCAAAGCCGGTATAAAGACAGTGGTGCTTGAAGCAAAAAATATCAGTGGAGGAAATACCGGACATTCAACCGGTGAACTGTACGCCCTGGTGGATGAAAATTATCATGTGCTCCGCCAGAAATACAACGGAGAAAAAACCGCGCTTATCGCAGAAGGGCGCACTTCAGCATTGCAGCTCGTCCGGGATCTCGTTAATGAGCACAACATTCCCTGTCATTTAGAAAATGTTTCCTGGTTTTTGCTGAGTGAAACAGGAGATGACACAGCAACTATCGAAAATGAATACGAGGCATGCAAGCAAATCGGATTGAACGCGCATCTTGAAAATCAATCGCCACTGCCATTCCCCGTAAAAAGATCATTGCGAATTGAAGGACAGGCGCAGATAAACCCGCAGGAATATGCAAAAGCGCTGGCTGAAAAAACAGATCCGGTGGTTAGCATTTATGAGAATTCACAGGTAATTGCAATCACGGAAGGAGAAAAACATATTCTGCGGACGGAAAATGGATTGGTGAAAGCAAAATACATCATTCACGCCACGCACACGCCGAAAGGAATCATGGCCATTCAGTCATTCCTCGGCCCTTACCGGGAATACACGATCGCGCTGGAAGATAAAAACAATCTTTTGCCGCCGGGAATTTACCATACAAACAAGCGCCCGCATAATTATGCGATCCGGCAATATGAAAACACAAATGGTGAAAAATACGTCGTTGTTCATGGCGAGCCACATAAGGCTGGTCAGAAAGTGGATAATGAAGCATGTTTCAGTCATCTCGAAGAATATATCCGTGAGCGCATGGAGCTGGGCGAGGTAAAATACCGTTGGGCGGAGCAGCATTATCGCCCGGCAGATGGATTACCCTATATCGGCAGACGCGACAAAAAGGGAACCGTCTATTTTGCCACCGGCTTTTCTGGGGATGGATTAATTTATGGAACGTTGGCTGGAAAAATTCTTTCAGATGAAATTCTGGGAACGGAAAATAAATATGCAGAACTGTTTGCGCCGACGCGACACAATCCGCTAAAAAGCGCGGCCGGATTTTTAAAGGAGAATCTGAATGTGCTTGTTCAGTTTGCCAAAGACCTTCCCCATAAATCAGAAATTGAAAAATTTTCGGATGTGAAGCATGGCGAAGGAAAGATCATCGAGCTGGACGATGAAAAATATGCCGCGCATCGTGATCACATGGGAAAGTTTCATATTGTTTCAGCGGTATGCACACATATGAAATGTATTGTTAACTGGAATTCCGCCGAACAGACCTGGGATTGTCCCTGCCATGGCAGCCGTTATACACCGGACGGGCAAATAATTGAAGGGCCTGCGATCACCAACCTTAGCCGGATGAAAGGGAAAAACGAGAAATAAATAGAAATGTCATGACAACTATTTATACTGCCATCAGCTTTTTCTTTCTTGCCGCAATGATGGGGATCTACCTGCTCTCGCTGGTGCTGAAGGGAAAAAGCCTTCCAAAAGCGCTCGCTCTTTTTCATGGCGTATTTGCAACCACCGGCCTTATCCTTCTTATTTTTTACATCTATCACCACGGCGCTGATCTCGTTTTAAGTCTTGTGCTTTTTGTGCTCGCTGCCATCGGCGGAATTATTTTGTTTTCCCGCGACATCACCGGCAAGCTGATTCCCAAATGGCTGGCAATTACGCATGGCACCATTGCAGCCATCGGTTTCATTCTGCTTTTTATTTATGCGTTGCGTCAGTTTCCCATAGCATAAGAGCAATTAGCAATAGGGCAATAACCAATGGGAAAATGGGAATAATGGGAAAATGGGAGAACAACCATAGTCAAATTGTAATTTGTAATCCCGAAAGGCTTCGGGAGTAAATCGTAAATCTAATATGGGCCATCCCCAATTCAGCGCAATATTAATGTACATTTGCAGCCATGATTACAATAGAACAGATCAAAGGTCTGGCTGATCGCAAGGATGCGTTAAGGAGGCATCTTTGACATCGATGGAAAACTGCGGAAAATTGACGAAGAAGAAGCGATGTCACAAGTTCCCGGCTTCTGGGACGATCCTAAAAAAGCAGAATCGCTTTTAAAGGAAATCAAAAAGAAAAAAAACTGGACGGATGCATTCGCCGCTGTTGAAAGCAGCATTGGCGACATGGAAGTCATGTATTCTTTTTTTAAAGCTGGTGATGCATCGGAGGAAGATCTTGAAAAAGATTTCGCCGCTACGCTCAAAATGCTCGACGACCTGGAATTCCGCAACATGCTCAGCGGGAAAGAGGATCACCTGAGCGCGGTCCTCACCATCAATTCCGGGGCCGGTGGCACAGAAAGCTGCGACTGGGCGAACATGCTCATGCGCATGTACCTCATGTGGGCGCAGAAAAACGGGTTCCAGGTGAAAGAAGCCGATTTGCAGCCCGGTGAAGCAGCCGGCATCAAATCCTGCACGCTTGAGATCGAAGGAGAATATGCTTTTGGTTACCTGAAAGGTGAAAATGGCGTGCATC
>DATDOQ010000016.1:0-2068 GCA_035293205.1 Bacteroidia bacterium | reverse complement strand
GCGGTGAGCTGGTCGCCCGGAAAGAGCGGAGGCTTGGCGGAATCATTCTCGAGAGTCAGCCGCTGAAAGAAATTTCAGATGAAGAACGGATCAATATCCTGACAGAAGCAGTGCGCAATTCCAACCTGGAATTATTAAGCTGGACGGAATCCGCCATTCATTTGCAGGAAAGAATTCTGAATCTCCGCAAATGGCGGCCGGAAGAAGGTTGGCCCGATTTGAATCGTGATCACATGCTGGCGACGATCGAAAGCTGGCTGCCACCATGGCTTGCTACTGTGAAGAAAAAAGATGATTTCCGGAAAATTTCCCTGGAGCAGATTTTTCTTGCCATGGTCGATTGGAAACTTCAGGATAAAATTGACAAACTCGCGCCTGAAAAAATACTTGTCCCCAGCGGATCCTGGATCAAAGTAAAATACCAGGCAGATGGAAGTCAGCCTGTGCTCGCAGTCCGCCTGCAGGAAATATTTGGCATGAAGGAAACGCCGCTCATTAATGAAGGCAGGACCAAACTCCTGATCCATCTTTTATCACCTGCATTCCGGGCCGTCCAGGTAACACAGGATCTTGCGAGCTTTTGGAAAAACACGTACCCGGAAGTAAGGAAAGAATTGCGGACGCGTTATCCAAAACATCACTGGCCGGATGATCCCTACACAGCGGAAGCGGTACGGGGCGCGAGGCGAAAACGCTGATTTTGTAGAATCCTTTGCCACAATTCCACATTTTATTCAAATCCCAGGTTTTATAAGAACCTAATGGTCAAAGAATTATTCAAGGCATGGTTTTTCGATCTTATCAGGTGAACGTGCACCCTTATAATATGAAAAAGAATTATTTTGTTGTTGCGTCTATTTTAAATGGTGAGGTGAGACCCAGAGATTAGCAATTGGAACCTTCGGGCGACAATTGCGAAACCGGAATACACAGATTCAAAACCTGCTGTATTCTGGTTTTTTTACAGGCTTTGCCCTGCAATTTCGTTCTGGTTACCACAAAAAAAACTTATCTGATGTTATCTTAATAGGCAGGTTTTGGGTTGCTTTTATTGTTTTTTGGAACCTAATCCTGCGCCACTTTTATCCGCTCTTTAAGCCATCTTATCTTGTTTTGATTGTTTTTCCGCGCAAACAGGACTACATTTATAGAAATGCAAACCTGTAACGTATGAAAAATCTTCTCGCATCATTCGCGTGCTTTCTTTCAATTGCTGCTTATTCAACTACGTATTATGGCGCTGATGCCAACAAGCTGGTAAGCGGAGCCGACAAAGTTGTGGTGGATGATGACCTTCACACTATTTCATTTGTGCATTTTTCTTCAAAGCCAGCTTCCGGTGATCATATTTCCTGGTTGAGGAATTTACTGAAGGCCGGGGCTGAAACCGGATTCGTACTGTATGAAACAAAAACTGATCAGCTGGGCTGGACACATTACCGTTACCGGCAACTTTATAAAAACGTTCAAGTGGAAAACGGCGTTTTTTATGTGCATGTGCGCGATGGTGAAATCCTTTCCGCCAATGGTGAATTTTATTCCGGCATTGACCTTTCCGTTACACCTTCTTATAATGAAACAGCCGCAAAAGCAACTGCGCTGAATGCACTCCAGGCGAAGAAGCTTGCGCCTGCGGAACAGCTTCAGCCTTCTTCACTGGTCATCTTTCGCAACGATAAAAACCAATTTCACCTTACATGGAAAGTGGATGCATTTTCGCTGGCTCCCATGCAACGTTTTTGGTATTTTGTAAATGCGAATACAGGAAAAATCGAAGGAAAAGAAGGACGTCTCTGCGAAATTGATAGTCCGGGTTTCGCACTCACCGGGCATAACGGTGCACAAGCAATCACTACAGACAGTCTCGGGCCGGCAAACTTCCGCTTACAAGAATCGGGGCGTAACATTCAAACTCATACCCCAAGCGGGGACATTACCGATACAGATAACTATTGGAGCAGCACTTCGAATCTCGACCAGTATGCCTACGACGCGCATTGGGGCGCTGAAAAGACAGTGGATTTTTACAACGCTTTCGGATTGAACGGACAAGATGGAAATGGTCTTC
>DATDOQ010000015.1:0-11532 GCA_035293205.1 Bacteroidia bacterium | reverse complement strand
AGTGTAACGGTTAAACCAATTTTTGAAATATTAAAAAGCTCTTTTCCATATTGCTGGATAAAAGTGCTGTAGCTGTTCAGCAACATGGCGATGAGAAACAAAGCGATGAACCAGGGCAGCTTCACTTTTTTCGCGTCGGTTTTAAAGAATAATGCGATGATAAAAGTCAGCGGAATGATCCAGAGCGCGCGCGCGAGCTTGACGGTTGTCGCAATATGCAACGCCTCTTCGCCGTAAGTTGTTGCGGCGCCAACTACCGAGCTGGTGTCGTGAATTGCGATTGCTGACCATAACCCGAATTGTTCCTGCGTAAGTTGGAAAAAATGACCGATGGGTGGAAAAATCACCAGGGCAAGCGCGTTCAGCAGGAACACGGTTCCCATGGCAACCGACATTTCTTTGTAGGAAGCGCGTACAACAGGGCCCACAGCCGCGATCGCGCTGCCCCCGCAAATTGCAGTGCCCGACGAAACGAGCAGCGTGATTTTATTTTCGATGCGGAAAAGTCTTCCAATCAGTAATCCCAATCCGATGGTGAAAACAATTGTCAGAAGCGTAAGCGTAAAACCGCTTTTGCCCGCTTCCATCGCCTGGTCGAAATTCATTCCGAAACCCAGGCCAATGACAGATACTTTCAACAGCAGGCTGGTTGATTTATGATTGAGCTGGACAAACGGATGGCCGATGAGCTGGGCGAAAAAAAGTCCGATGAGCAGCGCCACCGGCGGACTCGCGTAAGGCGTGGTGCAAAAGATGATCGCGGCAATAAAAAGCACATTGCGGATCGTGGGGTGTTGATCAAAAAAACTTTTCATTGGTAAGAAATCGCCGGAGTTTATTTGAATTTTTGGTTACTAATCAGATCCATTCTATTGGTAACATTATTTCTGATACCCGCAGAGTTCCGCTGAGTTTTTCGCAGAGAACCGCAGAGTCAGTAGTTATTCTTTCTCTGTGATTCTCTGCGGTTTATTTTCTCTGTGGTTCTCTGCGGTTTATTTTCTCTGCGGGCCTATGCGGTTAAATTTTTATTACTGGCAGCGGTGAACAGTAACAACTATTGTTTAAAGATTGCATTTTATAACAACCCTTCGAAAAATCCGGCGGCTTCATGCCTTCACTTTTAAAGTTGCTTTCACCAAACGCGCCTTTTCCATGGCTTCCTGAATGGTTTTCCCGAGAATGGTTACGTGTCCCATTTTACGGAAAGGCTTGGTGATCTTTTTTCCATAAAGATGAACATACACGCCTTCCATGCCCAGCACTTTTTCCAATCCTTCGTAGACCGCTTCACCTTCAAATCCTTTTTCACCTAAGAGATTCACCATGACGGAAGGCGAAACCAGGGCTGTGCTGCCCAAAGGCAGACCAAGTATCGCCCGTAAATGCTGTTCGTACTGCGAAGTGTAATTTCCTTCAATGGTCTGGTGGCCGCTGTTATGTGGCCGTGGGGCAATTTCATTAACAAGCACTTTGTTGTCTTTCGTCACAAACATTTCAACCGCAAGTAATCCCACAATTTTCAGCTTCTCTGCCACGCGCCGCGCGATCTGATGCGCTTCTTCCTCTACATGCGCAGAAATGTCGGCCGGGGAGTAAAGAAATTCAACGAGATTGGCTTCCGGGTTAAAGAGCATGTCAACAGCCGGGTAAGTTTTTATTTCCCCTTTTGCATTTCGGGCAACAATCACTGAAATTTCTTTTTGGAAATCAATAAATTGTTCGAGAATGCTGGGTGAATCAAACGCGTTTTCCAGTTTGCGCGGATCGCTGAGCGTAGTCACACCTCTGCCGTCGTAACCGCCTTTCCGCATCTTCTGCATATAAGGAAAGGCTTTTGCATGCCTTTCAATTTCCGCTTTTCCGTCAATCAATTCAAACGGAGCCGTTGGTATTTCGTTATCGCGGTAAAAAAGCTTTTGCAAGCCTTTATCCTGGATCAGCCGGAGCACGCGCGATTGCGGGTAAACTTCTATGCCTTCAGCCTCGAGCTTTTCCATCGCCTCCACATTCACATGCTCGATCTCGATGGTCAGCAGGTCAACCGTCTTTCCGAATTTGTAAACGGTGTCAAAATCTGCCAGCGATCCATTTACAAAAACATTTGCCAGGTCTTTGCAAGGTGCATTTGCGTCCGGATCAAGGATGGATATATGGAGATTCCAGTTAATGGATTCCTGGATGAGCATCCGGCCCAGCTGTCCGCCGCCAAGAATTCCGATGCGCTTATGGGTTGACATACGGGGTTAAAGATAATACTTCTGGTTGCGGGTAAATGGATGGAGGTGAGGTTATGGCGCGGGGGCGATTTTGCCAAAAAAGTTAAATAAATTCCGTTTGAATCGAAAAAAAGCTTTTACTTTGCATTACAAAGTGAATCCAATGAACAAACAGCAAGATCAGCTGGAAGCGCTGAACGAGATGCGGGACCTGATGAAAAGATCATCCCGTTTTTTATCGTTGAGCGGAATTTCCGGTATAGCGGCCGGTGTGTTCGCTTTGCTTGGCGCCATCGCGGCATGGTTATTCCTGCGCGGCGATCTTCAGGCATATTTTTCTCCGGACGAATGGCAATATGGTCAGCATGGCGCGCCGGGTGAAAGCCTGTTGGGATTCCCAAAATATTATTCCTTTTTTATCGCGGTCGCGTTGCTGGTGCTGTCGTGTTCGCTATTGGCCGGCTGGTATTTCTCGCGACGTAAAGCGAAGAAGCAAGGCATTCCTTTCTGGGATGCAACTGCATGGCGCGTGCTGGTCAACCTGAGCATCCCGCTCGCCACGGGCGGATTCTTTTGCCTGGTGTTGTTGTATTATGGCATAACCGGCCTGGTGGCGCCCTCCATGCTGATTTTTTATGGTCTCGCCCTGCTCAATGCGGGCAAATATACATTGGAGGATATCCGGTACCTGGGTATTTCTGAAATCATCCTTGGACTGATCAGCACCCTGTTTATTTCCTATGGGCTGTTGTTCTGGGCGCTAGGATTCGGTGCGCTGCATATCATTTATGGAACTGTGATGTACTTTAAATACGAACGATGAGAACGGGACATGGGGAACGACTACTTATTGAAATTCAATAAAGCATTTGAAAACCGTGTCCGGCTCGGGATCATGTCTGTGCTTATGGTAAACGAAAATGTGGAATTCACCCGGCTGAAAACGCTGCTGCAGGTAACGGACGGCAACCTCGCGAGCCATTTATCCGCCCTGGAAAAAGAAGGTTATGTGGCTGTGATCAAACAATTCATCGACCGCAAGCCCAATACTTCTTATGCGGTGACAGCGTCGGGAAAAAAAGCGTTTAATGAACACCTGAATGCGCTCGAAAAACTCCTGCGCAGCCAGAAAAAAAGTTAAAAAATATTTTTTTAATGTTTAACTTTGAAATACAAAGAACTCTGTAAAATAATAATTATAGCCACCAACCAATGGAAACCACTTATAAGCATGTTGCGAATGCGTCTCTTGTCAATGATCAACACCTTTTACTGAGACGGATCAGGCAATGGACGGTTTTGTTTGTAGTATTTCTTATCCTTAGCGGTCTTACTGCCTTCCCGGTGCAGACGGAACTGAACTTTCTGATCGGGTTTGCGGATTTATTTCCGGACACCATGCGGAGCTGGTTGATTTCTGTAACCGGGGCTGTAAATAATGTGGCCGGTGATTACCCGTTTTTATTTTATGGTTATGATTGGCTGGCATACAGTCATATCGTAATTGCGCTTTTCTTTTACGGAGTCTATAAAAATCCTGTGCAAAATGCCTGGGTGATCCGTGTCGGAATGATCGCCTGCCTGGGCGTATTTATTCTTGCGATGGTGTGCGGCCCTATCCGTGGCATTCCTTTTTTCTGGACGATTATAGATTTTTCTTTCGGGGCTTTCGGGCTCATTCCATTAGTGCGAATGCTGCAGCTGACGAAGCAGTTTGAAACGATTCAAAAACTGAATACCGGTTTATGATATACATATTATTATTTATCGCATATATCGCCGGACTAATGTGGTTCATTATTTGTTTTGCAGGCAAATGGCGGGACTCGATCAGAAAAAAATTCACATCGGATACACCTTCTATCCTGTTAACGGTTGCAGCAGTCTTTTTTACCCTCATTTCTCCAGTCATAGGTTTTTACCGTTACGATCAATTTGCGCCTGAACTTCCGTTTTCACCAAACCATGTTGCGGTAATTGAGCTACTTGTGGCTTTTTCGGTATTGTGCTATTGGGCTTCGGTTATATGGAAGCCTAAATTATCCGCGCCGGTCAACCTGGTTGTTCGCGCTGGATTGCTGCAGGGAATATTGCTGGCGATTGTTATCACTGTTCACTTTGGATTATATCCCTTAATAGGCCTGCTGTTTCCATTCTTTGGATTTGAACTGATTGCGCCGCCATTCGCTGCACTGTTACTTTTCTACGAACTAAAATGTAATTACGGCGTGGCAACCATTCATTTGAATAGTCCTGGCGATGATCTGAATAAGAGAGGATTTCCAATTCTTGTGCTCCCTGCACTTTTAGCATTCGAACTGGGATTCATGACTTTGTTTGGATACGAATGGAACAGCCTGTTCCTCGCATTTAGCGAGAGCCGCGGTTTCTTGTTTTCAGAAAATTTTCAATGATACACTACCATTATGAAAAAAAATGATTGGATTTTTGCGCTTTCAGTTGCTGCTTACAGCTATTTGTTCTGGCAGCAGCTTCCCGGGGTGAATTTTATTGTCATGAACCTGCTGTTGCTTGGAGGGATTATTCTGAATGACAAAAATTTATTGCGGAATAAAAGATTTTTGTTTGTCATGGCCGGAGCGCTTATCACTTCCTGCTTTATTTATTTGTACGGAAATATGCTCAGTGTCTGCGGCAATTTAGTTTCGCTCCTGCTTGTTTCTTCATTCACCATTAACCGGAACAATTCAGTTTTTGTTGCCTTGATGCTCGCGCTTGGGAACACTTTGCTTTCTATCGCTTTCATGATCACCGATGCAATCAGCAGGCGCAATAAAAATAATTCAGCGGGATCCAAAAGCGCTGGAAAAAAGTTCATGATCGTTTTAATTGCCCTTTGCGTCGCGGTCATTTTTTTGCTCATGTACCGTTCGGCGAATATTTTGTTTTATGAATTGACAGAAAAATTAAACCTTTCGTTTATTTCTCCGGGCTGGATCTTTTTTACCATCACCGGTGCCATTCTTACCTACAGTTTTTATTATCAGCACAAGATTGGCGGTTTTGCGCTATGGGAAGCGTCGGTTCCGGATCAGCTGGAGCCTGCTACAATTCCGGGTTTTTTTGACAAGCTGCTCTCGATGGACAGCGAACGTTTTTCCGGAATCGTATTGTTGATCCTTCTGAATGCCTTGCTGCTTGTTGTAAATATCCTTGATATCCGGTTTTTAATTTCCGTAACGGGACAAATTCCCGAAAATTCAACTTATTCGGAATATGTGCACCAGGGCGTGGGCATGCTGATCTTTTCAGTTATCTGCGCCATGCTTATCATACTATTTTACTTCCGCGGGCGAATGAATTTTGATACAAACGGGCGTTTGCTCCGGGCGCTCGCGCTGTTTTGGATTTTGCAAAATGCATTCATGATCATTTCGACCGCATTCCGGAATGATCTTTACGTCACCCAATATGGTTTTACCTATAAGCGCCTGGGTGTTTATTATTACTTATTAATGACATTGATAGGCATCGCAGCCATCGCGATAAAAGTAAATCGTCGTAAAACAAATGCTTTTTTATTCCGCAGCACAGGTTGGATCTATTACCCGCTTCTGATTTTATCCTGTTTTGTCAACTGGGATGCTTATATCGCTGATTTTAATCTTTACCGCGGGAGAATCAATAAGGATACCCAATACCTTTCAAGCTTGTCCTGGCGCGCATGGCCAGCGCTGCAGCAGCATTTAAAAAAATATCCGGATTCACCCGTGACAACTGATTACCGGGGCGGGCTTTATTTATTCCTGTCGCGGCAAAAAGAAATCAGGGAAAACTATAAATGGCAGTCCCACTGCCTGGCCAGAAAATCTGCTTACGATATTTTTACGCGCGAACCGTTGACCGCGGGTGGGACAGATCTTGCGGTAACTAATTCCGGATTGCGTGAAGTGTTTTATTTCCCGGTATTGGCCAATTCCACTTTTATCAATTTTGAAGGAAATGATCTGACAGATGTATCTGAAGTGCGTAATTACCGGCAAGCAAAACAGCTTTACCTCAATAACAATCCGGAATTGATTTCAGTGGCAGGGGTGGCGCACCTTTCACGTCTTGAAGAGCTGAATCTGAAAGGAACACGCGTTACGGATTTTTGGCCCGTGTTAAACCTGAAAAAATTAAAACAGCTGACTGTAACAAGCATCAGTAAAAGCTGGATAGACCGAATTAAGCGGATGAATCCCGGAATCGTTATCGAAACAATTACTGTGAATTGAAAACCATGAACAACAAAACACTTTATACAACGATCTTCTGGCTCACCTGCTTCAGCATCGCGATGGGTTACCTCGAAACCGCTGTGGTTGTTTACCTCCGCGAGCTATATTACCCGAGTGGTTTTTGTTTTCCGCTAACGCCGATCGGACCAGATATCGGCATGACGGAATTCTGGCGGGAAGCGGCAACGGTGATCATGCTGATCGGCGCCGGAATTATGGCCGGCAAAAACGGTCCTCAGCGGTTTGCATTTTTTATGTACTGTTTTGCCGTTTGGGATATTTTCTATTACATATTTCTTTATCTCATACTCGGTTGGCCGGAATCACTTTTCACCTGGGATATTTTGTTTTTAATTCCTGTTCCGTGGGTGGGGCCGGTGATCGCACCCTGTCTTGTCGCGTTAGCAATGATCTTATTGGCTGTAACAATTATTTACGCACAAATAAACGGGCAAAGCGGAAAAATGATTGCACGCGAACAACTGATAATGATAGCCGGTATCCTGCTGATCTTATTTTCCTTTATGTGGGATTATATCGAATACGTTCAATTAAATCATGCCGGAAACAGTTTCTGGTCGTTTGATCCGGATAAAGATCTCTTCAGCGAAGCGGCCGCGTATGTGCCGAAAGAATTCAACTGGAAATTATTTATTCCGGGACTGACACTGTTATTCGGGGGGGTAATCTTGTTTGCCATTCGTGTTGCCGCTGTAAAAGACCGGAAGCCTGCCGTAATGCTGGAATCCGACATAAAACAGGAAAGCTAATTGCCAAAAAACCGTTTAGAAAGTATGAAAGTAAAAATGATTTTGCCTGCATTGACTGAAGCCGAAAGCCCATTTTGGAGGCCTATTAAGTATTCATTATTCCCGCCTTTAGGTCTTGCAACCTTAGCTGCATATTTATCGCCAGACGATGAAATTGATCTTCAGGACCAGCATGTTGAAGAACTAAATATAAATGATCATCCTGATTTAGTGATTATTCAGGTTTATATAACCAATGCTTACAGGGCATATAAAATTGCGGCTCATTACAGAAGTCTGGGTGCTTATGTTTTACTTGGTGGACTTCACGTTACTTCGCTTCCGGAAGAAGCAGCACAACATGGAGATACAATCTTCCTTGGACCAGGAGAAGAGACGTTTCCGCAATTTCTTGCAGACTTTAAAAATAAGACACCAAAAAAGGTGTATCGTTCAAGCATCCGAACCTTGGAAAAAATCCCTCCCATCAGACGGGATCTCATAAAAAGGAACAGGTATTTAGTCCCTAACTCAATTGTTGTGACAAGAGGTTGTCCACACCACTGCGACTTTTGCTATAAAGATGCTTTTTATCAAGGCGGCCGGTCTTTCTATACCCAAATCGTTGATGATGCCTTAGCGGAAATTGAAAGACTTCCGGGCAGGCATTTATATTTTCTTGACGACCATTTATTGGGTAATACAAAATTTGCCGGCGAACTTTTTGAAGGAATGAAAGGAATGAACAGGGTTTTTCAAGGTGCTTCAACTGTTGACGCTGTTTTGCGCGGTAACGTGATTGAAAAAGCAGCAGAGGCCGGACTAAGAAGTTTATTTGTTGGTTTTGAAACTTTCTCACCGGCAAACCTTAAACAAAGCAACAAGAAGCAAAACTTAGAAAAGGACTATATCAAAGCAGTAAACCGCCTTCATTCATTAGGAGTAATGATAAACGGAAGCTTTGTTTTCGGACTTGATGAAGACGACAAAGACGTGTTTAAACAAACAGTTGACTGGGGAGTGAAAAACGCAATTACAACTTCCACTTTTCACGTTTTGACACCCTATCCAGGGACAAGACTGTATAAAGATATGGAGCAGCAGGGTCGTATCCTGACAAAAAACTGGGACTTATACGATACGAGAAACGTAGTTTATCAAACAAAAAACCTGACCGCAGATGAATTAAAAAGTGGATATAACTGGGCATATAAGGAGTTTTATAGCTGGAGTAATATTTTTAAATCGAGCTTGAAACACGAGTCCCTTAAACATAAGCTTAAACACTTTTTTTATACAGGTGGCTGGAAGAAATTTGAATTTGTTTGGAATTTTCTTATAAAGACAAAAAATTTGAATAATATGCTTCCTGTTTTAGAATCTATACTATCAAAAGTAAATATCGAAAACAAAGACGCGTTAAAGGCAGAAGAAAAACTAAAACCTGCAGCTGTTTTGCATTAGTAATGAAATTAAAATAAACCGGTCACTTTATCTTTTTTAGCGCCGCAATGGTTTTATTAAGCATTTCATCCGTAAAATCGAGATGCGTGACAAAACGGATGGTTTGTTTGCCGAATGCGACCGCGCGAATGTTATTTTCCAGAAGCTGTCCGACAAAACGTTCGCCAATCATTGCTTCGTTGAGTGTGAAGATGATGATGTTTGTATCAACCGGCAGAACGCTGGCAACGAAAGGTAAATTGCGCAGTGTTTCACCCAAAAGTTTTGCCCGCCGGTGATCTTCTTTTAAACGGTTGACATGATGATCAAGCGCATAAATTCCTGTAGCCGCCAGGTAACCTGCCTGACGCATGCCGCCACCGAAAACTTTCCGGACGCGCCGTGCCTGCCGGATAAATTCTTTAGTTCCGAGAAGCACTGAACCAACTGGGGTGCCAAGACCTTTGGAAAGACAAACGGAAATGGAATCGAAAAGCGGACCGATCGTTCCGGCTGTATAACCGGATTCAATAATTGCATTAAAAATTCTTGCACCGTCGAGGTGATAACGCAGTCCGTGTTTTGTGCATACAGCGCGAAGATCTTTCATCTGCTGCAGTGAATAAAAGCTGCCGCCCGCGCGGTTGGCTGTATTTTCAATGCTCACCAGCCGCGTGCGTGTCAGCCAGTCAAACGTCGCATTGATGTTTTCTTCCACCTGCTGCGCGCTGATCCGTCCCCGGTCGCCCTGGATGAGCCTCGCCTGCGCGCCGGAATTGAATGAAATGCCGCCGCCTTCGAAATTGTAAATATGCGCGCTCGCATCACAGATCACCTCGTCGCCGGGCTGCGTGTGAACTTTGATCGCTACCTGGTTGGTCATTGTGCCCGACGGACAAAACAAACCCGCTTCGTGTCCGAAAAGCTTCGCGGTTTTTTCTTCCAGCGCATTCACGGTCGGATCTTCCCCAAAAACATCATCACCCACATCCGCTGCTGACATTGCCTGCAGCATTCCGGGTGTGGGTTTCGTAACGGTATCGCTTCTAAGGTCGATCATATTTGCTGGATCAGGCGTGAAAATTACAAAAAGCAATCAAGCAATTCCCCGCGGGCAATGTGGAAATGAGTGAATGTGGTAATGTGGAAATGAGTGAATATGGCATGGGTTAATGGGGTTAATGGGGTTAATGGGGAGAATGGGGAGAATGGGGAGAATGGAAAATGGTCTGAATGACTCCGGAGGGATAATGGGGCTAATTGGAAAATGACATAAGCATTTAAGCAAAGCAATAGCGTCAGCACATCATCAAACTCTTTAGCACCATAGGTGCTGCCGGGTGTTCCCACCCGGCATTTTGCTGAAAAAGAGAATTTGTTTATGCTTACGTTTCACGCGATATAATAACGCGCAAATTTCACTACACAAAATAATTTCACCCCGTATGCCTTCCCGTGTACATTTGTCCGCCGGAGCGAAACCAGGGAGGATCAGTCATCAGCACATTATCACATTACCACATTCACTCATTAGCACATTCCTCCTTTGTTTCGCATCTTTGTTTGAGCGCTGCTTATGCAATTCAAAAGAATTTTTGTGATAATCGGTTTAGCCGGAATATTCCCTTTTTTATTCCAGGGATTTTCACCGCTGAAAAAGACTGCAACCGATCAGGCGCTCGCTTACCTGGTTTTTTTCACCGATAAAAACGGGACAAGTTTTGATCCGCACGCTTATTTCGCTCCTGAAGCGATTGCGCGCAGGGTTTTGAACGGGATTTCACTTTTTGATTCAAGTGATTTTCCCGTCAATGAAAAATACCTTACTGCTGTCGGAAAAATTGTTGATACACTGGGTTATTCTACCCGTTGGTTCAATGGCGTGGGTGTGGTCGCGACGGAAAAACAGGCGGCTCAGCTCCGGGCGTTGCCTTTTGTGCGTGAAGTTGTGCCACAGGTTATGCTTGTTTGGACACCGGCAATGATTCCCGATACCGTGCTGGAAGATTTGAATGGTGATGAGCGTTCGGTACATATGCAGATTTCACCGCTGGAGGGCCAACGTTTTGAAAAAGATAATAAAAATGGATCAGGGATCATTATTGCTGTGCTGGACGCCGGTTTTCAGGGAACAGACGATCATGAAGCTTTTGCGCATCTCCGTTTCAATAACCGGATCAAAGCCACGTATGATTTTGTGCGGAATGATTCGGATGTTTACAATGGCAAAACGGATCATGGCACGATGGTGCTGAGCTGCATTGGAGGAAAAGTTAACGGAACGTCCATGGGCCTCGCGACGGCGTCAGATTTTTTGCTGGCGCGCATTGCCAAAGAGTACGGAAATGAATATCGTGGTGAAGAGAATTTTCTCGCCGCCATCGAATGGGCGGATAAGCTGGGCGCGAAAATCGTCAATTGTTCCGGCGGTCCGGGGGAAGGGTCTTATTTTCCGGAACAGATGAATGGGAAAATTCCGTTGATCTCCCGCGCGTCAAATATGGCGGCCCGGAAAGGAATTCTTGTGGTAGCTGCGGCCGGTAATCTTGGACAGAGCATGAAGAACCGGTGCCTGCTTCCGCCTTCTGATGCGGACAGCGTGCTTTCAGTTACCGCTGTGAACGACCGGGGTTTTGCTACCAGATACAGCTCGCACGGACCCACGCCTGATTTCAGGAAAAAGCCGGATGTCTGCGCGCCGGGGACAGCCATTGTTGCAAGCGCATGGGGCGATTATTCCGTGGGCGAAGGCACTTCTTTTGCCGCCCCGTTGATCAGCGGTTTTGCCGCCTGTGTTTTGCAACTCTACCCGGGCATTACACCGCTGCAGCTGATCGACACGCTTCGCCGCTGCTCCAGTCATTTTCCATATTTTGATTA
>DATDOQ010000014.1:0-2408 GCA_035293205.1 Bacteroidia bacterium | reverse complement strand
ATTCAAATCCACCGGAGCGATTTCAAAATATATCAATGAAACTTTTTCGACCGATCACGAAAAATTCAGAGCAGTTTTCCGCTGGGTAACGGATAATATATCTTATAACTACAGCGCGAGGAATGCCAATGCACAGGAAGTTTTCAAATCAAAAACAGCGGTCTGTAACGGTTATTCCGAACTAATAAAACTACTATGTGACTCGTGTAATATTAAATGCAGAATGGTCACCGGCTTTGTGAAATTAGATCTGAATTACCTGGTTTACAAAAACGATTCTGCGCATGCCTGGAATATTGTCGGGCTTGGAGGCCGGGAATATCTGGTTGATGCGACATGGGCGGCCGGTCAGTACAATCATTCCACAAATAAATTTATAAAGGAATTTGATGAATTGTACTTTCTAACACCACCGGAAACATTTATTTTAAATCATTTCCCTGATTATCTGGTGGACCAGTTACTCAAGAATCCGATAACAGAAGAAACGTTTAGAAACAGCCCACTCTTCTGTTACAAGGCATTCAATTATGAAGTAACTTCATTTTTGCCCGTTTCATCAACGATTATGGTAAAAAGAAATGACAAGATTTCTTTTTCATATGGAATGACTTATCCACCTGTTCACATGAGTGTAGAGTTACTGAATGGCCTTGCCGACACGCACCCTCTTCAATCAGACATTGTTTTTCAGGGTACCGATGATCGTGTCAGTTTTAATCTGCAATTTGATAATCCAGGCGAGTATTTCCTCTGCATTTGTTTTGACGAAGAAGATGCCATTTACTACAAACTGCAGGTGACAAAATAATTTACGTTTTTCATCTTTATTGGTCTTCGGACTTTGAAGTCCCAACTCCGGACTTTTTATTATCTTGCCGCTCCGATAGCCCAAAAATTCAATTTTAATCGACCCAAAACACCGGCCCGGATTTAGATTTTATGAGACCCGGTATTCTCCCCTTGCTGCATTTCCTTTTGCCGCTCTTTCTTGTTTCCTGTTCCGATTTTTTCAAAAAGGATCTGAAGGAAGGTGAGATTGAATACCAGGCCGAGGCAACCGATCCTGGTGAGCACACATCGCTGATGGTCCCCGACAAGATGACGGTCATGTTTAAAAATGATTTCACGGCGGCGGAATTGGAAGCCGGGATGGGATTCGCGAAAATGAAATTCATTTCCGATCCTGTAAAAAAACAATTTCACAGCCAGGTTTTTTTTCTGGAGAAGAAGCACAGCGTGATGGATATGGACGAAATCCGGAAAACAAATTATTACCTGCCGGATTATGAAGTGATTTATGGCAACGAGTCGAAGGAAATTGCCGGTTACATGTGCACAAAGGCCACGCTGAAATTCGCGGACGGAACGCCTTCGTTCGATGTCTGGTTTACAAAAGACATTGGCATTAAAGATCCGAACTGGTCGAATGCCTACTATAAAATTGATGGCGTTCTGATGGACTACCGGTTGAAAAAATATGGTCTCGAGCTTCATTTTACCGCCAAATCCGTTTCAGAAGCTTCGATCGATGATTCCTATTTCACTGTACCAGCGGAATACGCGCCTGTGAATAACTCGGAGCTGGAGATCATGTTTTCCGGCTTTTACAAGTAAACCCTGATTTTCCGCAAACCAAAGCCTCTGCCCGGACCAAACTTCCGGTCATTCCCTGTCAATTGCCGGCGCAGGAAGTAAACAGCCTTTCGTTCATAACATTCCCGCAAATTGCCCCTATTGGCAATACCGAAAATGTAATTTCGTCTGTTTAACAGGATCGAACTATTTATGGCTGAGAAGGAAGAAAAAAAGCTCACCCGGGTACGGAATGAATTGAAAGGAAAAGGTGACAACGATCGCTCTGAACCTGAATTTGAAATGCCTGAAAAAATCCGCAGGACCGAAACGAAAACAAAAGAAGAAGCTGGGGAAGAGAAGCCGCTAAACCGGGCGAAAAAACCGCGCGAAAAAAATTCTAAAAAATCCTGGAATCCATTCAGCAGATTTATCAGCCGTATTCGTGGGGATGAAAAGCTGCATAAGATCACCGGCGCATTTTTAGTTTTCATTGTTACTCCCTATCTCGCCGCGGCGTTTGCTTCTTACTTTTTCACCTGGCAAGCCGACCAGGACAAAGTAATGGGACCGGTGAGCGTTTTGCTTTCGCAGGAAGTTGAAGTGTACAACGTGCTTGGAAAATTCGGCGCGGTGATCAGCCATTTATTCATTCACAATTGGTTTGGGATCTCCTCCTTTTTCTTCCCGGTTTTTTCGCTCGTGGCGGGACTCCGTCTGCTCAGCGGGATCACAATTCTGCCGGTGGGAAAAACTTTCACGAACGGATTATTTGCGCTGATCTTCGGCTCTGTCGCGCTCGGCTACATTTTCCGCGATGCATATTTCTATCC
>DATDOQ010000013.1:0-3414 GCA_035293205.1 Bacteroidia bacterium | reverse complement strand
CCCACCCACCCATGCACCCAATCCTAAAAAACATCCTCGCAGTAATAGCCGGCATCATTCTCGGAAGCGTCGTCAACATGGGAATCATCATGATCAGCGGCTCCATCATCCCACCGCCGGAAGGAGCGGATGTTACCACATCAGAAGGCCTGAAAAAATCCATGCCTTTATTCGAGCCCAGGCATTTTATCATGCCTTTTTTAGCGCATGCCCTGGGGACATTTACAGGCGCATTGCTGGCTGCTTTAATTGCCCCAAGTCATAAAATAAAATTCGCTTTGGGTATAGGATTCTTTTTCTTAATAGGAGGAATCGCCAGTGTTTTTATGCTTCCCTCCCCAACCTGGTTTACAGTTTTGGACTTAGTGGGCGCATATATCCCGATGGCTTATCTGGCTGGAAAATTAGTTGTGAAGAAAAATTAAAACAGCATATAAATCAACGGACTTTTGAATTTTTGGACCCGAAAGTCTTCGGGTTTGGAATTTGGAATTTGTATTTTTTGATGTTTACCTTATGTCTCGCATCATGGCCATCGACTACGGACTCAAACGCTGCGGCATCGCTGTGAGTGATCCGCTGCGCATCATCGCCAACGGGCTTACCACCGTGAGGACACGGGAAATATTCAGCTTCCTGGAGGACTATTTCAAAAAAGAAGAAGTGGATGTGATTGTCGTGGGCGAACCCAAAAAGCTAAGCGGGAAGGCCACACACGCCACCCTGCCGGCAGAAAAGTTCGCGGCGCAGCTGGCCGAAAAATTCCCCGGAAAAAAAATCGCGCGGATAGATGAGCGGTTTACGTCGAAAATGGCGGTACAGACGCTGGTGGATTCGGGGTTGAAAAAGAAGGACAGGCAGAACAAAGCCCTGGTGGATGAGGTTTCGGCAACGATAATACTGCAATCTTATATGGAAACGAAGCAGTAGATGTGCGTGGGCTAAAGCATTAACCTGCTAATGGGAAAATGTGGTTAATGGGAAAATCCTCCTTCGCTAAAGCTTCGGCGGACAGGTGGGGTTAATGAGAATATGAAAATGTGCGAATGAGGAATGTTAATGTGCGACAAAATCATTCATTATATTTGAAACATGGGACAATTGGCTGAAATCAAACAGGTGTTACTGCTGCTCAAGCCAGAACTGGCGAAGAAATTCCATGTCAATACCATTGGGCTTTTCGGATCTGTGGTCCGCGATGATTTCACTGCATCCAGTGATGTTGACATAATTGTCGATTTTACGAAACCCGTAGGCATTGAATTCATTGATCTCGCTGAATTCATGGAGCAGAAACTGCAAAAGAAAGTTGACCTGGTTTCACGAAACGGCATTAAGGATAAATACTTCAAAGCAATCGAACGGGAAATTGTCTATGTCTGAACGTAATGCAAAACTTCTGATAGGCGACATTCTGGACAGTGCCCAGAAAATCCTTGACTATACTGTAGCTATGAGTTTTGAAGAATTTACCAGCGAAAACAAAACAGTCGATGCTGTCATACGCAACTTTGAGATTATCGGCGAAGCAGCCAACCGCCTTCCTGCAGATTTCAAGAATGAAGTTAAGGAAATAGACTGGCAAAGGATCAAAGGCTTCAGGAACCGCATCGTGCACGAATACATTGGTATTGACTTTTCTATAGTTTGGCAGATAAAAGAAACATTCTTGCCAGCCTTGATTGTGCAATTGAAACAACTTCCCAAATAACCAAAGGCGTAATTTAAAGGCCTCCGATCATATCGGTAAATGATTGACCGGCGTAAACTTTCAGCCCCATCGCACAATTGCCTCATTGCCTCATTGCCTCATTGCCTTATTGCCTCATTGCCTTATTGTTCAGTCCGCCTACCGCCTATCCTTTTTCCCGCCTACGGGCCATACGTGCATGTATCCTCTACGATTTCTTAAATTTGCGCATGATTTTACCCATTGTCGCGTTTGGCGACCCGGTGCTGAAGAAGATGGCGGCCGAAATACCCCCTGATTACCCGAAGCTCGATGAGTTGATTCAGAACTTGTTCGATACCATGTACAATGCGAAGGGCGTGGGTCTGGCGGCGCCGCAGGTGAGCAAATCGGTGCGGCTTTTTGTGGTGGACGCGAAACCCTTTTCTGAGGACGCGGAAACGGAAGAGGAAAAAATGCTGGGTAACTTCCGGCAGATATTCATCAACGCAAAGATCATCGAAGAAAGCGGAACGGAATGGAAGTTCAACGAAGGCTGCCTGAGCATTCCGAAAGTGCGCGAGGATGTGCTACGCAAACCGAAAATAAAGATCCGTTTCGTGGACGAAAATTTCAAGGAGCATGTCCGAACCTATGAGGGCATCGCGGCGCGGATCGTACAGCATGAATACGACCATATCGAAGGCAAGCTTTTCACCGACCGCATCAGTCCGCTGCGGAAACGGTTGATTCTTGGCAAGCTGAATGATATCAGCCGTGGCAAAATAGAAGTCGATTATAAAATGAAATTTCCTAAAAAATAATTCCCAAAACGCCAGTTATGAAACAACTTTTTCTTCTTCCGGCCATTGCGGTCCTGTTTTTCTCCTGTGTAAATGAGGCTGAACAAAAAGCAGAAGCTGACAGTCTCAAAAAAGAAGCCTCACGCGTCCAATATATTTCCGCTGTTGAAAAGGCGGAAAAAGACATGGAAATGAAAAAAGGGGATAAGATACTGGAGATAGCGGCGCTGAAGGCGTACAATGATTTCGCGGTCATGTTTCCAGCGGACCCGAAAACGCCGGAATATCTTTTCCGCGCCGGTTTCGGTGCCCAGCGCATAGGCAATTACCCGCAAGCGGTTGTTTATTATGAAACGATCATTGAGAAGCATAAAAATTATCCGGGCTACCTCGACGCGTTAATGGCCGCTGCATATGTTTACGATACTTACCTCGAAAACGTGAATCACGGTGCCGACCGCGCGAAACAATTATATGCGCATATCATCGCCAGTTACCCGGATACGCGCCAGGCAAAAGACGCGGCAGTCCTCTTAAAATATGTAGGCGTGCCTGACAGCGTGGCGGCTGAGGAGATCATTCGAAACGCGGGGAAATAAATTACTAAGTACGAAATACGAATTCATACGAATATGAATACGAAATACAATTGCCGGCGCATGATGGCATAAAATAATAACAGAAACGTTAAGGCAAGGAAAAATAACCACGGAGAAATTGGGAGGTATGCACGGGGGAACACGGAGGAATGGTAAAGAGATACAATGATTTTTTTCCTCCGTGGTCCTCAGTGCCTTCCTCGTCCTGGCCTCAGTGGTTAAATATATTGTGCTATTAAATATCTGCGCCCACATAAATCCATTGGATACAAAAGCCGCGGGTTTGGGATTTGGGATTTTGAAATTGAATTCCTTTAAAATTGTAATTTGTAAATCGTAATTT
>DATDOQ010000012.1:0-3807 GCA_035293205.1 Bacteroidia bacterium | reverse complement strand
TGATAATCGTGCTGCTGGTTGCAGTGGCGGTGCTTTTTTATCTCCATTTTTCCTCCCGTGGCGAAAGCGTTGCGCAAACGAAAGTGAAAACGGATTCAGTTCCGAAAATGACATTTAATGTTCCTGAGGATCTTTCAGGCGCGCGTGTGGTGTATGTCAATATCGACACGATCAACCGGAATTATCTTGCATTCGCCGAGTTATTTGAAAAAGAAGGCGGGAATCTGGAGCTGCAATACCAGCAATACCAGATCCGCGTTAATAATTACCAGCGCCGCGCCCAGGCTTTGTTTGCCAATAACGGACTGGATTTTGGAAATAAATACGGGATCGATTCAGCGACGAAAGAGGAAAAATGGCTCCAGTCCGAGGAGCGGTCGCTTGCAAACGTTGAAAAACGCCTCGCTGCCATGCAGGAGCAGGCGATGGAGAAAAACAACATCATCACGAAGGAAGTTTCCACTTATTTCAAACAATACAGTGAAGAAAAAGGGATTGATTACATCGTAGGCGTAGGCGGCGGAACGCTTAGCCCGATCCTTTATTCCAATGAAAAGCTGGATATCACAGCCGACGTGCTAAAAGCGCTAAACGATAATTATCTTAAGCGGAAAAATAGTTTAACTCCAGCCGGAAATTAAAAGTTGCCAACCCCCGGACGCATTTTCAGCACCCGTTGAAAACATTTTATAAGCTCTTTCAGCTAAAATAGTTCTGTTGCGTGCTATTTCGTTTTTTTACCGCACCCAAACGAACTCCTTATGTCTGTAGAAAAAAAATTCCATCAGCAGCTGGTTGATTCACGGCAATCTTTGATTGGTAAAATTGCAGCGGTGGAAGAATTCCACACAGTCTTCCGCATCGGAAACCGCTATGAGCCCACAGGAACCGTGAGCGAAGATGAGTATATGCTGCGGCACAACCTGCTCAAGGAAGAAAATGAAGAATATCTCGATGCCTGCAGGAAGGGTGATATTGTAGAAATCGCTGATGCGCTGGGTGACTTACTGTACATCACATTCGGAACAATTTTACGGCATGGGCTTCAGCACCGGATCGAAGAAGTGTTCGACGAAATTCACCGCAGCAATATGTCGAAGCTGGATGAAAACGGGAACCCGCTGTTTCGCGAAGATGGGAAAGTGCTGAAAAGCGCACTTTATTTCAGGCCAAATATCAAAGCCATCCTTGAGAAACAGGGATAAACTGCGTCACGTTTCAACATCGGGAGCGGCAGCTCTGGTGCATTAAATGACCACCTGTCCCGCGTTCGCTATTGCACGCTTGCCCGGAGAAAGAATGTCCTTAAGGCAGGCCGTTTCTTTCCAAATAACACTTCTGTAGGCGGGGCAAAGCGCTCACCCCTGTCCTGAGCTAGTCGAAGGGCGGTGCTAATAATTCACGCTTTGCGCATCGAAATTCCAGCGCAGAAAAATCCATCCTTCAAAAAAAAGGCACAAAGTTGAGCCACAAAGTTTCTAAGTACACAAAGGTTCACGAAGTGAAGACGCAAAGATTTTTATACCACACAAATCAAATTGAGTAAAATTACTTCACCTTAAACCACTACCACCCTGGCTTGTCTGCCGAAGCGCGGCATGTGCGAGCGAAGGCAGACTTCGTCACCTTAACCCAAAACGTAACAGTCGTCTTTTGGCTCATATACAAAAGCAAACAATCATCTTCTTCCTTTTCATTCTTCCCACGGCCTTTCCACAAACACGCGAACTACAAGCACCAAACCGGAAACTATCAGGATAATTCCGGCGATGACGTTCACTTTGTGAATGATCGATTCTTTCAGGAAGCCTTTTATCTTATGCGCGGCAAGGCATTTTAAAACATCGGTGCCCAGGATCGTGATGAGTGTGGAAACAAAAAAAGCGATGATTTTTCCCGCGTCATGTTCCAGCTTGTTGGTGGCAAGTCCGATTGCGCCGATCCAAAGAAAAATAACAAACGGATTCAGCAGGTTCATCAGGAAACCTTTTAATGCCATTGTCCCCAGCGTTGGCGTGCGCACTTCCATGACTTCGCCTTCTACATTCTGGACGGTTGTTTTTTTGAGTGCCTGCACCAGTCCGTAACCGATCAGAAGTACACCGCCGGTTATGCCGACCGGGATCGCGTATTTATCATCCATCAGCCAGCCCGACAAACCGAAATACGCGAGGAGCAGATAAATGAGATCGCTGATGAAAACGCCCAGCGCCATTTCAATGCCGTATTTATACCCGCTTTTAAGACTGGTTTGGATCAGTCCGAAAAAAGCCGGTCCGAGGGTAAAGGCCAGAGCCAACCCGAACAGCATTCCCTGACCAATGGCTGCAAACATGAAATCAGTGAGGTTCTGGTTGTTTTTTATAAGTGGCGACGTGTTCTTTCCAGCTTTCGAGCCGTTCATTTTTCATGACCCGCGGAAATTTTTGCTGTGCTCCTTCTTTTCCGGTTTTGCGCAACCAGTCACGGAAAACTTCAAGCGGAAGAACATCCACAAATATTTCCTTCAGCGCTGCGATCCGTTCGATGCGGTAATCGTCATTCAGATTTTTCAAATGTTTGTCAAGGCAGGCTTTCAGCTTTTGTGCTTCCACAGGCTGATCGGTGGCAATATACCAGTGATGGGCAAAAAGGTTTTCATAATTGACGCCGGCAACCGTGAATTCGTTGAACGTTATGTTGAATTCATCAGCGCATAGATCCACCGCACGGTTCATATTCTCCTGCGAAAGATGTTCGCCGCACAAGCTGAGGAATTGTTTGGTGCGCCCGGTAATAATGATTTCTGTATGGTCCGCATCGGTGAAACGGATCGTGTCCCCGATCAGGTAACGCCAGGCACCTGAACACGTGCTGATCAATAAGGCATAGTTGGTATGTTCATCTACTTCCGCCAGTGTTAAAGCGGTTGGATGCTCGCGCAACTCACCGTCCTCATCAAAATTTTGTTCATCGAAAGGAACAAATTCGAAAAAAATACCATTGTCAAGCTGCAGTCGTTGACCGGTAGAATCGGGGTGATCCTGGAAAGCGAAAAATCCTTCGGAAGCCATGTAGGTTTCGAGGTAAGCGATGGGTTTTCCCAGCAGCTTTTCGAGCGCTTTTTTATAGGGCATCAATGAAACACCACCCCAGACATAGATCGAAAGATTGGGCCAGATCTCATGGATATGCTTCACATCGTAATGACGAATGATGCGCTCAAACAGGATCTGGATCCAGGCCGGAACGCCACAGATAATGCCGATATCCCAATCGCGGGCATTGCGAACCATTTCATCCAGCTTCGTATTCCAGTCGCGTTCCCTCGATATGCGTTTGCCCGGCTTATAAAAATGCTGAAACCAGAAAGGAATGTTTCCCGTGGTGATGCCGCTTAGATCGCCGGAATAATACGTGCCGTTGTAATTCAGGTGCGTGCTGCCGCCCAGCATCAGGATCCCTTTTTGAAAAAATTCCGGGGGCAGGTTTAAATACCCCAGCGCCGCCATTTGCCGGATGCTGTTTTTACGGATGGCTTTCAGCATCTCTTTCGTCACCGGGATATGCTTGCTCGATTGTTCGGAAGTGCCGGAGCTCAATGCGAAATAGCGTACGCGTTCCGGCCAGCAAACATAAGCTTCGCCATTCAGCATGCGGTACCACCATTTGCGGAACATTGAGTTGTAATCGTGAATATCCACTGCAGACCTGAAAGCGCGCACCGGATCCGGATCAGCGAGGATGCGTGTGAAATTATAATGCTCACCGAAAGCCGTGAATTCCGCTTTGCTAAGAAGCTTCTGCAGCGTGGCAACCTGTTGCCGG
>DATDOQ010000011.1:0-5258 GCA_035293205.1 Bacteroidia bacterium | reverse complement strand
GCCAACTCCCCGCTCGCTTTTCATATTGATCATCCCGCCCAAACGCTGCACGCCATTTTTAACAAGATAAAGTCCGAGGCCGGCGCCTTCTGAACTTTCATTACCCCGGTAAAACATGTCAAATATTTTTCCCTGGATTTGCGGATCAATGCCGATGCCGTTATCCGCAATTTCCAACCGGATACCGTCTTCAAAATCTGTGATCCGCAAATGGACAAATGGTTTTGGTTCAACTTTGTTCTTGTACTTCACTGCATTTTCAACCAGGTTCTGAATGATTGCGACGAGTATTTTTTTATCTGACCGGAATGAATTTTTCGAGTGAATTTCTGTTTCAAAACGGACGCTGCCAAAACCGGGCGTAAGTGAAAGCTTGTCAAGCACCAGGCGGAGAATTTCATCAAAATCAATTTGTTCAAATGAAAGGCGCGCGTTTTTTATCGCCATGGTTTCGATCAGGGAAACAAGCACCGCGTCCAGCTTTAATGTGCTTTCTTCAATCATGCGGATAAAAGTCTGAACCTGGTGCTGGTTTTCGGAACGGGTTGCGAGATTGATCAATCCCATGATGGATGTCAGCGGTCCGCGCAAGTCATGCGTGGCTTTGTAAACAAACGTGTTCAATTCATTATTTGTGAAAAGAAGCTGCTCCAGCATCTGGTTCCGTTCTTTCTCCGCCGCTTTTTTCCGGATCGCATTTGTAATGGCGGAAGGCAGGCGGATCAGGTGGTCTTTCAGAATATAATCATCGGCTCCCTCCTTGATCACCTGCACCGCGAATTCTTCCGAAACGGCGCCGGTCACCAGGATAAATGGAATATCCGGATCAAATTTCTGAACAAGATGAAGCGCTTCGATGGAATTGAATTGCGGGAGGGAATGATCGGAAAGCACAAGCTCCGGACGGAAACGATGAAGTCCGTCTATAAACTGCTCGCGGGAATCGGTGAGGTAATAAATTGCATTGTAGCCCGCCTGTTTCAGCTCGCGCCTGACAAGATCAATGTCTGCCGGGTTGTCTTCAAGGATGAGTATGCGGATCGGGCTCATGTTAATTTTAATCAGGACAATATTTTTATCGTGTATGTGTCGGAACTTTATTCACAACCATCCAATAAAGTCCGAGCTCTGTCACTGCTTTCATGAAACTTTCAAAATCAACCGGCTTGACAACGTAGCTGTTTACCCCGAGGCGGTAACCTTCGATCATATCACGATCTTCATTCGAGGAAGTCATGATCACCACCGGGATGGTTTTGGTGGAAGAATCATTTTTTAGTTCTTTTAAAACTTCCAGCCCATCCACTTTTGGCAACTTGAGGTCGAGAATGATCAGCTTCGGGTTGCTTTTGTTTGTGCGGGAAGCATAATCGCCGCGGCTGAAAATGAAATCCAGCGCTTCTTCACCATCCTTCACATGAACAAGGTGATTAATCAGCTGGTGTTTGCGCAACGCGCGAATGGTCAGCTCGGCATCCTGCAAGTCGTCCTCGACAAGGAGGATTTCAACATGCTGCATGTTGTTTTTTTTGTCTTCAATCATTGTGCCGGAATTGAAAAGTGAAAAGCCGCGCCCTGCCCCGGTTTTGCTTCCGCCCAGATCCGGCCGCGGTGCTTGTGAATGATCCGCTGTACAATCGCCAGGCCGACTCCGGTACCTTCAAACATTTCGGAGGAGTGAAGCCGCTGAAAAACGCCAAAAAGCTTGCCGGCATATTTCATATCAAACCCAACGCCATTGTCGCGAACGGTATAAATAATTTCATGATCTTTTTTCTCGGAGTAGATCTCCACCAGCGGGTTTTCCTTTTTTGAGGAATATTTTACCGCGTTTGAGAGCAGGTTAAACATAACCTGGTGCATCAGGCCGTAATCCACCTTTGCTTTGTGCAGGTTGCCTGTTTTGATCGTAGGTCTCGATTTTTCGGTTTTATAAAGATCAATCAGGACTCCTTCCACCAGCTCATTCATGTTTTCTTCCGCGCGGTCCAGCTCTTTTCTTCCGAGTCGCGAAAAGGCCAGAAGGTCGTCAATGAGCTTGCCCATTTTTTCCGCGTTGTAACGGATTACACCCAACAATCGTTTGCCTTCCTCGTCTAATTGGGAAGCATAATCTTCATCAAGCATGTTGGCATACCCGCTGATAGCCCGCAATGGCGCGCGCAGGTCATGGGAAACCGAATAGGAGAATGCCTCCAGCTCTTTATTCAGCTGCTGAAGCGCGTCTGCCGAATTTTTCTGCTGCGTCACATCTTTAAAAGTGGTCATGTAACCAATGGGGTGCCCGTTGTTGTCTTTTACTACAACAGACGATACGAGCAGGAAAACGATCCTGCCGTCTTTCGCGATATAATCCCGCTCCGTGCTCCAATGCCCTTCTTTAGTCACCTGGCGGATGGCCTGCTTAATCTCTTCTTCTTTTTCATCCGCGCGGACCACAAACTTTTTTACGGGTTTGCCAAATACCTCCTCCCGTTTCCAGCCGAGAATTTGTTCGGCGCCCCTGTTCCAGATTGTTACATTCAGGTTTGTATCCAGACCGAGCACGCCATCAAACGCATTGTCGAGCATGTGCGCCTGGTAAACCAGCATTTCGTGCGCTTTTTCCTGCTTCTTAAATAGCTTTTCCAGCCAGATCGATTGCGTTTCGGTATGGAGGTCATCCAGCTCCTGCAGAATGTCAAGTGAGAGGCCGGCTTCATGCGTATAGCGTCCCATGAAACGGCGCACCATTTTGCGGTGAATGGCGTAAAAGAAAATCAGGTCTTTCGGCCGGATGGCCGCACCGAAGATTAATGCTTCAGGCTCCTCATTTTTTTCGGTAGATTCTTCGGACCATTTTTTAATGCGGTCAATCTGCTTTGCGAGGTAGGTGTCTGCCTTTACCGAATCGGCAAAATCAGTGAGCGTAACAATGCTTTGTGCAAGAAGGAGCTCGTAAGGAATGCCGGCGAAGGCATCCATGAGCGGCATCTTCATCCGGTAGGCCTCATCCAATGTGAATCGCCCGGCCTCTTCCAGGTGATTGCTTTTAATAAATTCCAGGTAATCTGCCAGCTTATTCATAAACCACTCAGTAAGTACCCCTTTCTTACAGCAGAAGATTATTTATTAAGGCAATATAGCGAAATAATGAATAAGAACTTGAAGAATTTTTAAAATGAATTTCAAACGAGCCGTGAAGGATTTCCGCATTTTTTATACATACTTTGTCAAAAACAGGCGCCGGTATTTTCCTCCGCGGTACATGCCCCGTTGAACTTTGACCTATTTTTGTTCCATGTTGGATAACCAGTCACGTGTTGAAATAGCGCAGTTAGGCGAGTTCGGATTAATTAAGCATCTCACCCAGCATATTGCGTTAAAAAATCCAGGTACCCTGAAAGGTGTCGGCGATGATGCGGCGGTGATTGATGCCGGTGAAAAAGCCATGCTCGTTTCTACGGATATGCTGGTGGAAGGCGTGCATTTTGACCTGGGTTATGTGCCGCTGAAACACCTCGGCTATAAATCGGCGATCGTTAATTTCTCGGATATTTTCGCCATGAACGGAATGCCGCGGCAGCTGCTGATCTCGATCGCTATTTCCAGCAAATTTCCGCTGGACGCGGTGGAAGAAATTTATGCCGGCTTGCTGCTCGCTTGTGAACGTTATGGGGTGGACCTTGTGGGCGGCGACACATCTTCGTCGCGCATGGGAATGGTTATTTCCGGGACGATCATCGGTGAAGCAAAAAAAGAAGATGTAGTTTACCGCAGCGGGGCAAAAGAAAAAGATCTGCTCTGCGTAAGCGGTGACCTGGGCGGAGCATACATGGGATTACTTTTGCTGGAGCGGGAAAAAGAAGTTTTTAAAACCGCGCCGGGCGTACAGCCGGATCTCGAGGGTAACGATTATATACTGGAACGCCAGTTAAAACCGGAAGCGCGGATTGATATTATAAAAACACTTGGAGAAATCGGCGTGAAACCCACAGCCATGATCGATATCTCCGACGGGCTCGCATCGGAACTTTTGCATCTCTGCACGGAGTCGAATCTGGGCGCGCAATTATATGAAGAAAAAATTCCGATCGATCCGCTTACTTACAGCCGCGCGCGCGAATTCAACCTGGATCCGACCTTGTGCGCATTGAGCGGTGGCGAAGATTATGAGCTGCTGTTTACGATCAATATGAATGACTACGAAAAGATCCGCAACAATCCCGACATCACCGTGATCGGTCACATGACCGCTGCGAGCGCCGGCGTGAATCTTGTTTCGAAATCGAATACGATACATCCGGTTATGGCGCAAGGGTGGGATGCGTTGAAGGGGAAAAGGTGAAAAGAAATGTTGAGCGCATAACTAAAAACAAGGAACCAGGAATCAGGATTCAAGATGCTTTTATTGATCTTTGATCCTGGTTCTTGCTTCCCTTGCCCAAAAGCGGTCCCATGTTAACCGGGGGTGAAAAACCGAAGTTTGCTCTTCGTAAATGAGGATTTTGAGCTGCGCAGCCAACAAAGTAATGCCGGGTTAGTAGAGATGCCCCTGTGTTATTTGATTTTGTACATTTACTTTATAGGCTCAAGCGGAATTGTATGCTGCTAAGAATACGCTACAAGCAATTGTCTGATACGATTTTAAACATTGTAAATATTTCAGCCTCATTTTTCAGGAGTTGTGAAAAAAGGATAGAAAGCAATTTACTTACAGGTTTAATGTATGAATCAATATCAAAAGACAATGAAAAAAACATTCCTCGTTTTGCTAATTGCAATTTGCGCAACTGCAAATGCGCAATATACGCTGCTCACCGATTTTACGAGCAATAGCGCGTTTACAGGAGTAAATCCGATGAATGACCAGAATTTAATTTCTGTCGGTGGCGCTCTCTATGGAATGACAGCGGCTGGCGGCATAAATAGCATGGGCGTTATCTTTAAAATAATGCCCGATGGAACAGGATATACTAAACTCTATGATTTCACAGGATTCTCAAACGGAGGCAGGCCTTGCGGCTCGCTTGTTTCAGACGGAACTTTTTTTTATGGCATGACATGGCAGGGCGGCACAAATGGTATTGGAGTTGTCTTCAAAATAATGCCCGATGGCACCGGGTATTCCAAACTCCTTGATTTTTCAGGGGCAAACGGAAAATGGCCTTGCGGCTCGCTTGTTTCAGACGGAACTTTTCTTTATGGAATGACAGTGGAGGGCGGCATAAACGATATGGGAGTTGTCTTTAAGATAATGCCCGATGGGACCGGCTATT
>DATDOQ010000010.1:0-3669 GCA_035293205.1 Bacteroidia bacterium | reverse complement strand
GTGCTTTTTACGGATCGATATTTCCACGGGATAAAGCTAACGTATCCGTGCCTCAGGAAAGCCGTTTCCGCACTTCTTTATCGACTTTTTCGAAAAGCTGGCGGGGCGTAAAGGTTCGCCAGGGCAAATTATCCATCTCCGCGCCCCAGTGAACATACCAGTCGATGCGGGCGCGTTTCATTTCTGTAAGCACATGCGATTGGAAATTGATAAACGCGATCCAGCCGCTTTCCACATCTTCGAACCATTCTTCATAATAGCTGTCATCCGAATAATGGAAGTTAAGCACATTCTCCCCGATCAAAATAAAATGATTGATGCCCTGAGTTTCCAATAATTCGACAATGTCGCGTTTGAGCAGCATGATGTCGTTATACAGGGCGTCATTCCATTCCCCGATGAGTTCAATGACACAGAACTTTTGCTCGTAATCAACAAAAAGAATTTTCAGGTAAAGCGTGGAAGAACCGAAATCGTCCCACTGCGGATGGATCAGGTAATTGTAAATCGTGTTGGTGAATTCAAATTCACTGTATTCCCGTCCGTAAAAAGGGGAACGTTCATCTTCATCCGCTATATAGAGATGCCTCCAGTTGAAAAATGGTTCGAGTGCATGCACATTATCCGTTTTTATTAATCGCGTTCCTGACGCTGCCATATTTTTTCAGCAGTTCATTGGCCGCTTCATAGCTAAGTCCTGTAGCATCCATCACCATTTTTGTGCCACGGTCGATGAGCTTTACATTGGTCAGCTGCATATCCACCATACGATTTCCTTTTACGCGGCCGAGCCGTATCATCACTGCGGTTGAGATCATGTTAAGGATCAGCTTTTGCGCCGTGCCTGATTTCATGCGGGTGCTTCCCGTCACAAATTCCGGGCCCACAACTGCAACGATGGGATGCTTTGCGATAAGCGCAACCGGTGAACCGGGGTTGCAGGTAATTGCCCCGGTTGTTATTCGTTCCGCATTGCACCGTTCAAGCGCGCCTGCAACATAAGGTGTGGTTCCCGATGCCGCAATTCCTACAACTACATCCTCCGGGCCCACTTCATGTTCCTGCAAATCCTTCCAGCCCTGCTCGTTGTTATCTTCAGCAAATTCCACCGCTTTGCGGATCGCCGGATCCCCGCCGGCAATAATTCCGACCACAAGTCCGTGCGGCACGCCGAAAGTTGGCGGGCATTCAGAAGCGTCGATGACTCCAAGCCGCCCGCTGGTTCCTGCGCCTATGTAAAAAAGCCGGCCTCCCTGCTGCAGTCTTTCCACGATGATATTTACGAGCGCTTCCATTTCCGGAATGATTTTTTGCACGGCAAGCGGAACCATTACATCTTCCTTGTTGATGTTTTCAAGAAGTTCGCGCACGCTCATCTGCTCGAGCGCCTGGTAGTGCGATTCGGATTCGGTAATTCTTTCCAATGGGTTTACTTTTTTCAAAGGTAATAAACTCGTTCAGGACTAAACTTTTCCGGACATTTCAACAGTCTGACGTGTTGCAAAAATGATTCCGCTATCTTGCGCCAGTCGTTTATGGAAACCAATCGCATCCGAAAGATCATTTTAGCTTCTTCCGCGGGAACTTTGATCGAGTGGTATGATTTTTATATTTTCGGAAGTCTCTCAACCATTATTTCTGAGCGGTTTTTTCCCAAGGAAAATCCGGCTGCAGATTACCTGGCCACCCTTGCCATTTTTGCCACCGGATTTATCATTCGTCCGTTTGGCGCGGTGATCTTCGGAAGGATCGGCGATATCGTCGGGCGTAAATTCACCTTTATGCTCACGCTTTTGCTGATGGGATTGTCAACTTTTGCGATCGGGCTTGTGCCTTCGTACGAAACAATCGGGATGGCCGCCCCTGTATTGGTTTTGCTGCTTCGCCTTTTGCAGGGACTTGCGCTGGGTGGAGAATACGGCGGCGCGGCAATTTATGTGGCAGAGCACAGCCCTGAAAACCGGCGGGGATATTTCACCAGCTTCATCCAGACAACCGCGACCATCGGGCTTTTTGTTTCGCTTGCAGTTATCCTGATCACACGGCTTAGTCTTGATAATGCATCCTTCAACAGCTGGGGCTGGCGAATACCATTTTTACTTTCGATTGTGCTTGTAGTGATCTCCTATTTCATTCGCCGCCGCCTGGAGGAATCGCCTGAATTCGCAGCATTGAAATTATCGGGCAATGTTTCAAAACATCCGTTAAAAGAAAGCTTCGGTAACCGGGAAAACCTTAAATGGGTGCTGCTCGCCTTGTTTGGCGCAACCGCAGGGCAGGGTGTTGTCTGGTACACGGGACAATTCTATGCTTTGTCATTTCTGCAGAAGACGCTTCATATCGAATTCGTGCAATCAAATGTTATTATCGCTGTGGCGCTTCTGCTCGCAACGCCCCTGTTTATTTATTTTGGAAAATTATCGGACCGGATCGGGCGCAAAAAAATCATGATGACCGGAATGCTGATCGCGGCGCTTTCCTATTACCCGGTTTACAAAGCGATGTATGCCGTGGGTGATGTTTCAAAAAAAGAAGTCGGCAGCATCGCGGTTGACATGGACAGATCCGTTCATGAAATCCATTACACAGACGGCAGCGTGCTTGTAGAAACTAGCGGTGAGCGGAATGAAATAAAAAAAGCGCTCCGCTTATCTTTCCCTGGTGCCGCGTCACTCATGTTCCTTGTTTTTATCCAGGTGGTTTTTGTTACCATGGTGTATGGACCGATTGCGGCTTTTCTTGTTGAAATGTTCCCGGCAAGAATCCGGTACACTTCACTTTCGGTTCCTTATCATATCGGAAATGGTGTTTTTGGTGGATTAACTCCATTCATTGCAACCGCGACTGTTGCGGCGACAGGGAATCCATTTTCAGGATTGATCTATCCGATAAGTGTTGCCTTATTGACATTTATTATTGGGATGATCTTTATTAAAAATCGTTATTGAAGGAAATAGCCGCGGATTACGTGGATTACACGAATTGCACGAATTACCGTATAAAGAGCACAAAGAGGGTAGCCACAAAGCCACAAAGACACGAAGAAAAGACACGAAATAAAGAGCACAAAGAGAGGGCCACAAAGGCACTAAGACACGAAGAGAAGACACGAAGAGAGAAAAGTCTCAAATCGTTAATTGTATTTTAATACAACCCCGGCCATTTTTGCGGATCGGTTTCGTGGAGGATGCCATAAGCGGCTTCGTAAATATCATCCGCGGAAGGTTTGCTGAAATAATCTCCATCCGAGCCATAAGCCGGGCGGTGTTCTTTTGCGGTCAGCGTGCACGGCGGGCTGTCGAGATGGGCGTAACCGCCTTGTTTTTCCAGGATCTCCTGAAGAATAAAAGCGGAAGCTCCGCCGGGAACATCTTCATCAACCACAAGCAAGCGATTCGTTTTTTTCAGGGATTCAACAATCGTCTGATGAAGGTCAAAAGGCAGCAGTGTTTGCACGTCGATGATTTCGACAGAAATATCAGCTTCCTGCAAATGCCGGGCAGCTTCGATCGCAAGGCGTAAAGTAGGTCCGTAGGAAACAAGCGTAAGATCCTTTCCTTCGCGCAGAGTTTCAGGTACGCCAAGTGGAACTGTGAATTCACCCCAGTTCGAGGGCATTTTTTCTTTCAGCCGGTAGCTGTTCAGTGGCTCGATGACGAGGGCAGGCTC
>DATDOQ010000009.1:0-9359 GCA_035293205.1 Bacteroidia bacterium | reverse complement strand
ATCCCGGCGAAGAAGATGAACGGCACGAAAGGACTATTCGCGGGCGCGGTTACGATGAGCGTGGCAGCAGTTATGGCCGCGACTACGAAAGCGTGGGCCGCATCTCACGCAGGGGAAGAGGTGAATCTTCCGGTCGCGGTTTCGCCTCCATGGACCGGGAAGAGCATCGAAGAATCGCAAGTCTCGGCGGACGCGCGGCGCATGAGCATGGCACTGCGCACGAATGGAATCGGCGTGAAGCGCGACGGGCCGGACATCTGGGAGGAGTTGCCGCGCACCAGCAAGGGACCGCACACGAATGGAATTCAGAAGAAGCTTCGCGCGCCGGCCGGCGGGGCGGACTCGCAAGGGGCCGAAACCTTCGCCGGAGATCAAGGAACGATTATTAATAGAAAGTTATTTGAAAAAAAGCGATCGGGCCCTGAGTCCTGAGCCTGTCGAAGGATCGAAGGGCCCGGTTGCTTTTTACCCGACCAGCGCGCCGTTTATCCGTTCTGCGCGCACAATCTCATCGAGATCGATCGAAATGCCGATATTTTTGTTTTTCATGCCGCTGCCAAAACGTTCGCTGAGGCTTGCAAAAAAATATTTGCTGCCTGCCGACTGCGGCTTTTCCCAAATCACGCCATAAATTTCCTTGCCGGATTTCAACCTGAATCTGCACGGTTGATCATTGATCGATAAAAAATCGCAACGGTCCATAAGTTGGGGGCTTTTCTCAAAGTTCAACATTATTAAGCCACCAAGCCGTTTCCACTTGCCTGTATTTATGAACAGAATCCGGTCCTTGTTAATTGTTTTCAACAATGTGCCGCCATGTGTGAATACCGCTCTTTTTATTTTGCAGCAGGCCTCGTATCTACACGGCCGGCAATAGAAAGATTTTCAAGATCGCGGTCAATCAGGTACAGTCCGCCTTTATCTCCGCCGATGAGATGCAGCTTGTCGAGCACATGGCGCGCCAGGGCTTCTTCCTCGATCTGCTCGGACACATACCATTGAAGAAAATTATGCGTTGTGTAATCCTTTTCCTTCAGGCACACCTCGACCAGCTTATTGATCTCAGCTGAAACTTTTATTTCGTGTTCCAGCACTTCCTCGAAAACAGCGAGAAGCGAAGAAAAATCCCTTGGCGGTTTTGCCAGCGCCGGCACGGTCGCCTGTCCTCCGCGTTCATTGATGAAACGGATCAGCTTCAGCATGTGGAGCCGCTCTTCGTCCGAATGTTTGAAAAGAAACTGGGCAACGCCGTTCATTCCTTTTGTTTCGGCCCAGGAGGCCATTGCCAGATAATATTGCGCTGAATTGCCTTCGAGCTGGATCTGCTCGTTCAGCGCTTTTTGGATTTTCTGCGATACCATTGCGTTGTGGTTTTTTACAAATGTAGCAGATTCCGTTCCTTTCGGGTCCGTTTTTATTTGTCCTGTTACATCGTTTTCGCATATTTTTACACCTGCAAGCAACGTTTCGGCGCTGTTTAATATTTGCCAGTGGCAAAAGAATTGTTGCAATGAAGTTCAACCAATGAAACCATATCCATGAGAACCAGTAACATTATCCTTTCAATTCTTGCAGCGGCACTCTTTTCCTCCTGTTCTTTTTTCAAAGACATCCAGGTAGAAAAGCGTCGTTACAGCAACGGTTATTACGTGCATGTAAAACAGGACCGCGTCACGCAAAAGGAAAATGAGATTTCTTCTACCGCCAAAGAAGAAAACAATTCCACAATGGAAAATCCTTCCCGCGCTGAGCAAAATATTCCCGCATTCAAATCAGCCCATAAGGTTGATGAGCTACCTGCACCGCCAAAGCAGCAGGATTCCTACGAACGGGAATTCGCAGATAAAGCCCGCGCCAATGATCAATTTAAGCCCGGCGTGACGCCGCACAAGCCTGTTCATGGCGCCACAGAAAATCAAAGCACCCATGACAGCGACGTTGAGCTGGTTTTACTTGTGATCCTCGCTATTTTATTGCCGCCGCTGGCTGTTTACCTGGTCGAAGGAACCACATCGCGGTTTTGGGTCATCCTGATCCTGACCCTGCTCGCATTTTTCGGATTTGTTTATTATTTGGCCTCGCTATTATGGCTGATCGCGATGATCTGGGCGCTGGTGATTGTCCTCACTTGATAAAACTGGTGAGAGACCAATCGTGAATTTCGCGTTTGCTACTTTATGCCTTTCCGTTCGCGCCAGAGCTGGTTAAAAGATTTTGGCGCTGAGGAAGGAAGCTCCCTGCGTTCGCCCCAGGATTTTCTGAAAAACTGGCGCAGCATGAAATTTTTCAATTTCGCGCCGCCCTTATCCATTTTGCTTCTTTTCAGCATGGCGCCTTTCCAGAAAAACCACATTACGTTTTCCGTTTTGGTGGCAATCCCCGCAGCAATGGCATCGCGGCGGTTATAAAGCAATAATTTATGCAGGTCAATTTTCACCGGGCATACTTCAGTGCATTTTCCGCAGATAGTGGATGCGTACCCGAGGTGCGCATATTCGTTATTGCCTGACATATGCGGCAACAAGGCAGACCCGATGGGCCCACTGTATACGGAACCGTATGCAAATCCGCCAACACCTGTATAAACCGGGCACGCATTCAGGCATGCGCCGCAGCGAATGCAGCCAAGCGCGCGCCGCTGTTCCGTCTGCGCAAGCACATTCGAACGGCCGTTGTCAAGTAAAACAACATACAGCTCCTGCGGGCCATCCGTTTCCCCGGCTTGCCGCGGCCCCGTGATGATGGAATTATACACCGTTACCTGCTGTCCCGTGCCATGGGTTGCAAGCAGTGAAACAAAAAGGTCGAGATCTTTGAACGATGGAATTATTTTTTCAATCGAAGCTACAACAATGTGAATTTTAGGAAAGGCAAGGGAAAGCAACGCGTTCCCTTCGTTCTCGCAAATAGCAATTGCGCCCGCGTCTGCTGCCAGAAAATTTGCCCCCGTAATGCCCGCTCCCGCGTTTACATATTTCTCCCGCATGAAATCGCGCACCCACGCCGTGATCTGTGTCGGCGAAAAATCAATCGGTGTTCCTTTTTTTTCGTGAAAAAGCTGCGCGACCTCTTCTTTCGATTTGTGCATCGCAGGGGTCACAATATGAAATGGCGGCTGACCATCGAGCTGCTGAATGTATTCGCCCAGGTCGGTTTCAAGCGTTTCAATTCCTTCATTGCCCAGGTGCGCGTTCAGGCCGATCTCTTCCGTGACCATTGACTTTGATTTGACCACGTGCGTGACTGAAGCCTTTTTCAGCACCTGCGCGATCTCGCGCACCGCCTCTGCTGCATCCACGGCCCAGATCACCTTGCCGCCCCTGCGCAAAAAATTTGCTTCAAATTCAACAAGATATTTATCGAGGTTCTCAATGGTCTTATGCCGAAGCCCGGCCGCACGGGAGCGCGCAAGCTCCAGGTTCGCATATTGCTGCTTTCCCTGGACCACCTTGTTGTCGTATTGCGAAATATTGAATTCAAGCTTTTCCCGCAGGCCCTGGTCGAAAACATTTTTTTCGGCTTCTGCGAGAAATTTTGCCTGCGGATCCATGTAGCTTTTATTTCTTTTTCTGATCCAGCGCGATCCTGTCGTTCCGGTTTGCCAATTCCCAGGCTGCATAAAAAACCAGTCGCGTGCGGACCTCCATCATGGGGAAGCTGATCTTTTCAATTTCATCCGTTTCCTTATGGTAATCCGGATGAACGCCGTTGAAATAAAAAGCAACCGGGATCCCTTTCCGCGCGAAGTTGTAATGATCGGAGCGGTAATAAAACATATTGGGGTCATTCGGAACATCGTAGCGGTAATCAAGATTCAGCTTTGTGTATTTGGCATTGGCCGCTTCGTTTATTTTTTTTAATTCGCTGCTCAGCTTTTCGGAGCCGATCACATAGATATAATTCGAATCGTCCTTGTGCAACGCGTCAATCCGGCCGATCATGTCGATGTTCAGGTTGCAGACGGTATTTTGCAGTGGAAAAAACGGGTGTTCGCTGTACCACCGTGAGCCCAGCAATCCTTTTTCTTCGCCGGTTACCGCCATGAACAATAAGCTCCGGCGCGGACCATGTCCGTCTTTTTTGGCTTTCGCGAAAGCTTCCGCCAGCTCGATCACCGCCACGGTTCCGGATCCATCATCGTCGGCGCCATTATAAACCACGCTGCCTTCTTTGCCGAGATGATCATAATGCGCGGTAATAACAATCAGCTCGTCTTTCAGATCGGAGCCGGAGATATAACCAAGCACATTTTCGGTGTGAATCACTTCGCTTTTCCGTCGAATGCTCAGCATTATATCAACACTGATTTCCGAATGGACGGTCTTTTTTGTTTTGGCGATTTTCGATGCGAATTTCTGCACCGTCTTTTTTTCGCCGCCCGCTTTGAGCAATTCGTTTGCCATTTCGGGGCTTATATAAATGAGGGTTGTGGTTTTTTTTGGCGCGGCAACTACAATCTCCTCATACAATTCGAGCGTTGGAGAATGAATGGCGTGCTCGCTTTCTTTCATCGCCTGCCGGAAGTCGGGCACCACGATCAGCAGTATGGCGGCGTCGCGTGAGCGCGCCTCGTTCGTTTTGCGCCTCCGCTGCGTTGCCCAGATGGAGGGTTCTTTTTTTCCGCTCAGCAATGAAATTCCTGATTTTTTGTACGGCTCTCCTGCCAGCACCATGACAGTTTTTCCGCGGACATCCAGTCCTTCATAATCCTTATAGGCGCTGTCCTGGATCCCATAGCCCGCAAAAACCAGCTGGCTGCTTTTGGTTTCGCCGTCTTCGGTTCCCTGCAGATAATAAAAGTCTTTCCCGAAAGAGTAGGTTTTGCCTGCCGCGGAAACGCTTCCTTCCCCGGGCTCCAATTTAAGAAGCGGAACGTCCTGGTAATATCCGCCGCCGGGCAATTCCGGTATGCCGGATGATCTGAATTTATCCGCAATATAAGTGGCGGCCATTTTCTGCCCTTTCTCCCCGGTTTCCCTTCCCTCGTATTCATCAGACGCCAGAATGGAAAGATGTGTTTTCAGATCTTTCGCAGTGATGGTCTCTGCAAAAACGGTGGGCGTGCTGTCAGGGGCGAATGCCGTGAAGAGGATTGCGGTAATGACAATAAATGCCGGGAAGTTAGATTTCAACATGTGCCCGTAAAGATAACAGGGAAATTTGCGAATGGTGTGGAGCTGCCGCGGGGTTTTACACAGGCGCTGTTTATTTAACAGGAAGTAATTCCCGGGAATCAGCAGGAAATTTTTTCCACCCGGCGCGCATGTCGTCCGCCTTCAAATGCAGTGGACAAAAAAGCCGTTACGGCCGCTTTTGCTTCTTTTTCGGAAATAAAACGCGCAGGCAACGCGATTATATTTGCATTGTTGTGTTGCCGGGCTAAAGTCGCGATCTCTTCTTTCCAGCAGATCGCCGCCCTGATTCCTGCATGCTTGTTTGCCGCCATGGCAATTCCATTGGCCGACCCACATATTAATACGCCAAAGTCCACCTGCCCGTTCTCAACGGCGGTCGCTACCGGGTGCGCGAAATCCGGATAATCAACACTGTCGGCCGAATGTGTTCCAAAATCCTGCACATGGTGACCTGAACTTTCAAGATGGCCTGCAATGGCTACTTTCAGCTCAAACCCGGCATGGTCGGCCCCGATTGCGATCTTCATATATGTTTACCTTTACTTATTATACAAATATACAAGAGAATAAAGAACGTTTCTACGCGGTTTTGGCACGCATGGGTGGAAAGAAACCCTGTAGATTCCTCTCCACTGATCCGGAACTTTTCAACAAGCCGGTTAACTTTGAATTGGTAATCAGAGTTTTGCATTTTATTGTTTTCAACAGGTGTGGTGTTAAGAACAGGTAAAGATGGTTATCAACTTATCTGAAAATTTTGTTGCAAATCACAAAATCATTTTCACTTATACAAAAAACGGTTGAAATTACAATTGTGAAAAAGTTTTGGGCGGGAAGAAACAAACACATACCACACATCGTTTGTTGAGGAAAAGAATGCACATTTTAAGTTCGCTGTGTTATTCACAGGGTGTTGATAAACATCATTCCGCGCACAACTTCAACGTGTTATCTAATCTCCGCTGTTAATAGAATGTTACTTGCTTTTGATATGTTAGAATTGCAACCCCACGTGCCGGATTTTTTGAACCATACTAACACGCTAATAATAACATTAAACTTTTTTAAAAAAGAAATATGATAGTTAGTCCGGTTAAAACAAACCGATTCCGAAAAACGGATCCAGCGCTGGATCTTTTTTCAGAGATTCGTCGTCTCAAAAAAGATAAAAATGCTTTGTTGCTTGCGCATTATTACCAGGAAAGTGAAATTCAGGATGTTGCAGATTTTATCGGCGACAGCCTCGGACTCGCACAGCAGGCTGCAAAAACCAAAGCCGACATCATTGTTTTCGCCGGCGTACATTTCATGGCGGAAACGGCTAAAATTCTTAACCCGGGAAAAAAAGTTTTGCTCCCCGATCTGCGCGCCGGCTGTTCACTCGCGGATTCATGCCCGGCCGATGAATTTTCTGCATTCAAAGCGCGGTACCCGGATCACGTGGTTATCACCTACATCAATTGCTCAGCTGAAATCAAGGCGCTCAGCGATATCATCTGCACTTCAAGCAATGCGGAAGGGATCGTCAACAGCCTTCCAAAGGATGAGAAAATTATTTTTGCGCCCGATAAAAATCTTGGAAAATATATCATTAAAAAAACAGGTCGCGACATGGTGCTATGGGATGGATCCTGCATGGTGCATGAAATTTTTTCACTGGAGAAAATCACCCGCCTGAAAGTATCGCATCCCGAAGCAAAATTCATTGCGCATCCCGAATGTGAAGAAGCCGTTTTGAAGCTCGCGGATTTTATCGGTTCGACTACGGCGCTGTTAAATTTTACAAAGAAGGATACCGCATCCGCATTCATCGTAGCAACGGAAACAGGCATACTGCACCAGATGGAAAAAGCCTCTCCTGACAAAACATTTATCCCTGCGCCTCCGGAGAATAATTGCGCCTGCAATGAATGCCCGCACATGAAGCTAAACACACTCGAAAAACTGTATATTTGTTTAAGGGACGAAAAGCCCGAAATTACCATGGAGCCTGCCCTGATTGAAAAGGCGGCTAAGCCGATACGGCGAATGCTGGAAATATCGGCTGAACTTGGATTATAAGCCGGTGATTAAAGACCCTGAAAAAACTGGTTCTCCAATGAAAATGTTCGTCAAAAATATATTCGCAATTCTGTTTGTATTTTGCCCGTTTGGATTGATAGGTCAGCCGGCAACGCAAAAACCTGTTGATCCGAACGGGTATAATAAATTTTATTACGACAACGGAAAACTTTCCAGCGAAGGACCCATGCGCGATGGAAAACCGGATGGTTACTGGAAAACTTATCATGAGAATAGTAAGCTGAAATCAGAGGGCAACCGGAAAAACTTTCAGCTCGACAGCGCCTGGAAATTCTATGATGAGAAGGGCAAGCTGGTTTTTGAATATACCTACAGAGACGGAAAAAAGAACGGCCCGCTGCGTACGTATAATACCGCAGGCAAACTGGTTTCAGAAGAAACGTATGTGAATAACACCAAACATGGCCCATCCAATACTTTTCATGCGAACGGAAAAATTGACAAGACCACGCCTTTCAAAGAAGGTCGTGAAGAAGGCGTCGGATATGAATATGATTCCACCGGCGTTATCAATACAATCATCGAATATAAAAGCGGATTCATCAAAAGCTTCGAGCGCATTAACCGGCGCGACGCGAAAGGACAGAAACAGGGCGTCTGGAAAGAATTCTGGCCAAACGGGCGGGTGAAGGCCGAGGGCCGTTACCTGAATGATAAAAAAGACGGTTATTTTAAAGATTACAATGAATTCGGCAATCTTGTAAATGTGACCAAGTGGGTAAACGGCGAGTTGGTTAAAAATCCGCCGGAACTGGCAAGAATAGAAACCAAAACTACCTATCACCCCAGTGGGAAACCCGCGGTAATCGGGAATTATAAAGACGGTTACCCGGAAGGCGTTTTCCGGATCTATGATACGACAGGAACATTGGTAGCGGCAGAAGTGTATGCCGAAGGAGTGCTTGTCGGCGAAGGGATTTTTGATCTGAAAGGACTTCAGCAGGGCCATTGGAAAGAATATTATGAAACAGGCGATCTGAAAGGCGAGGGAGATTACAAGGATGGCGTTCGCATTGGGTTATGGAAGTTTTATTATTCAGGCGGAAAAACGGACCAGGAAGGAAAATACGATCAGCGGGGGCGGCCAATCGGCACCTGGAAATGGTATCATGAGAACGGACAGATGCTTCGCGAAGAATCGTACACGGAAGGCCTGCGCAATGGCACGATGACCGAATATGATGAAAACGGAACGATCATTACGCAGGGCGAATACGAAGACGGATTAAAAACGGGGCACTGGTTTTTCCAGATTGATGATTACCGCGAAGAAGGAGATTATGTCTCAGGAGAACGAAGCGGTGTGTGGAAGCATACGTATACCGAAACCGGCAAAGAGCGTTTCGAAGGAAATTTTTTAAATGGAATTCCTGACGGCAAGCATACCTGGTGGTACGACAATGGAAGGGTATGGCAGGAAGGAAAGTATGTATACGGACGAAAAGAAGGCGACTGGCGGTATTACGGAGAAGACGGCATGCTGATACTGACCATTACCTACAAAGATGACGTTGAAGTGAAATTCGATGGCGTGAAAGTAAAATTTGAAGACTCCAGAAAAGACTAACAAACCCCGGTTCAGCCCCCAAGTAATTAATGTCTTCCGACTTAGAAAACTATACCGACTGGAAAAAAGGCGGCGCTCCTCGACGAGATTAAAAAGCTGAAGGAACAGCTGCGCCGTTTCGAGCCGGCATTAGCATTCCATCCGAAAGCGAATGTCGAATTGCGCGCGCATCATTTTGAGTCGGATAATGAGCTTGTAAAAGCGGTGCTGGGCCGCATCGAAGATTTCATTTATTTCGTCGATATCAACGGGGACGGTTCGCGCACGGTCCGTTATGTTGGTCCTCATCTGGAGAAGGTGCTCGGAATTTCCCGGGAGTTGTTTACGGCCGATCCATTTTCATTGCATGACCGCGTACATCCGGATGACCAGGAAAGCGTAGCTGAAACCGCGCTCCGGCTGAAAACGGAGAAGAAACCACAGACGCTTATTTACCGGTTTTATAACGATCAGCAGGAAAAATATACATGGCTGGAGGAATCTGTTTTTCCTCAGGTGGATGAGCAGGGCCGGCATCACGCCTACCTGGGCATATTTCGCAATGTCAGCGAACGGGTTGAACGCGAAAATGCGTT
>DATDOQ010000008.1:0-5081 GCA_035293205.1 Bacteroidia bacterium | reverse complement strand
GGTTTGTAATACGTGGATAAGCCACAGCTGATAAAACCCGGGATCGAACCACCGGCTTCCACAAAATATTGGGCGCAGGGAATGGGATTTCCCAACGAATCATACATTTCAATCCGGAAATAAGGTTGTTCGCCCTGCGAGTGGCCACCGTCGTTGAGAACAACCGCGTAATTATAGGTGAAGCTGGTATTTGTTGCTCCGACGGTGAAAGTTTGCTCAATGGCTTCACCCTGGTAATTTGCATAATCATTACCAAGCCGGACAGAATAGCTGCCGCCGGGGGCTACACAAGGAAAACCGCCACATACATCGTTGCCTGCCCCTGGGTTTTGCACGATCGTGTGACGCGCATTCATATCAGTTATGGAAGCGTTAATTCCAGTGCTAAAAAATCCGGCTTGAATATTCTGTAAAGGACCTGCTGAGCTGAGTGTATTCTCCCCTTTGAATCCGCTCCAGCCGGTAAAATTTCCGGTTTCAAAATCCATGTTGGTGCATGGCGCCATAGCGGCAGAAGGCGGGTTACCAAAGCGGGCGGCCGGATTGGCGGTTGTGGATGAGGCGCGTCCCAGATTGTATTTCGCGTTAATGTAATTCCGTTTTGCCCTTTCGAGGTACAGCGCAGTCTCACGCGCGTCGAGTCTTTTGGATAATGCAGTTTGGAGGAATGGATTCGCATCAAACCCGGCAAGCGAATCATCGCCGTTTGTAGCTGTTTCCTGCGAATGTGAATGCCAATGTGCGGGCTGGGTTACAGCCTGGCTATAAGCGAAAAATGGAAACATTCCCATAGACACCAGGATCGCTATTTTGCCGATAGCAGGTAGTGCCCGGTAATACACATGCTTCATAGTATGGGTCTATTTTAGACTGCCTAACCCCACTTTACAAAAACGAAAGATAGAATATATTGATGAATAAGTCAATATGTATTTAATACCAGGTTCGTAAAACTTTCAACATCCGGAGTTGCTTTTGATTTTTTTAAAAGTCGTTTTCGAAGCAATTTCCCATTCTAGAAGTTCCTTGACGCGTTTTTTGGATTGAATAACCTGGATTATAAATAACTAATATTCAATGTGTTGCAAGTAACAATTAAATCCAATGTATACCTCTTTTTAACAACCTCAGCGTCTTCTCTTCTTCCGATCCCGCAGTTGGTGTAAAATCGTAATACCAACTTGCGGTTTCGGGTAAGCTCATCAGGATTGATTCCGTTCTTCCAGAAGTTTCAAGGCCAAAACGGGTGCCTTTATCGTAAATGAGGTTAAATTCCACATATCGCCCGCGACGCAGCAATTGCCATTCTTTTTGACTTTCATTAAATGGCAAATCTTTTTTTTGCTTCATTAGCTTAGTGTAAACAGGCGCGAATGTTTCACCAACCGCTATTATAAAGTCGAACAATTTTTGCTTTCCTTCCTGCGATTCGCTTGATAAATGGTCGAAAAAAATTCCGCCAATCCCCCGCGTTTCATTCCGGTGCGGAATAAAAAAATAATCATCCGCCCAGGCTTTGAATTTCGGGTAATACGCGGCGTCAAATCTATCGCAGGTTTTTTTCAATTCCCCGTGAAACCATTTGGCTTCTTCTTCCACCACATAATGCGGTGTGAGATCAATGCCGCCACCAAACCAATATTGACCGTTGCTTAATTCAAAATAGCGCACGTTCATGTGCATGATCGGCATGTGCGGACTATGGGGGTGCATTACAATGGAAATTCCCGCCGCAAAAAAAACTTTTTCCTGAACTTTTAATGATTCCCGGATAGATTCCGGCAGCACGCCGTGGACAGCCGAAAAATTCACGCCGCCTTTTTCGATGATATTGCCGTGCCGGATGATCCGCGATTTACCGCCACCCCCGCCCTCGCGTTTCCAGTTGTCTTCAATGAAACGCTCTTTTCCATCCGCGTTTTCCAATGCCGCGCAAATAGATCCCTGCAATTCAATAAGACGGTTGGAAATGAGTTCGCGCGTCAGCATTTTTTTGCCGCGGATTTTCGCGGATTTATAAGGATTTACACAGATTTACGCAGATTATGGAACAGGATTATTTCCAGTGAACTACATGCAAACGGTATTCTTTGACTTGCAGGATCCATACCCCCTGGTTTTCATAACCGCTTTCGGCATCGCTGCGTGCAAATTCAAAAAACTGCTGCAGGCCTTCTCCTTTCAGCTCTGGTAATTTCAGATGAAAATCGGTTCCGTAATTTTGCAGCGCGGATAGATAAAAAAGGCCCACATCATATCCCGCGAACACATATTGACCCGGATCGCCGCCAAAAAAGGAGTTGTATTTTATGACAAATTTTTGAACCGCATGCGAAGAATCATAATCAACATACCAGGGCGCGACAAAATGAAGCTGCAGCTTTTCAAGGTATTCCGGATCGAGGTTGTCATAACTAACCCAGCTTGAAAGGCCGAAAACAATGATCGGATAGCGGTCGGCCAATCCGTCGATCAGTCTTAATAAATCAGAAACATAAGCGGGCCCGTTCGAAGGAATGACAATGATATTGGTGCGGTCTTTCAGGAGCAGTGATTCAAGGCCAGTAAAACCTTTCGTGCATTTTACGCTGTCCGTCCCTGCCGGATACAGCAGGCTATTCGCCGATGCGCAGAAAGTAAGTCCTGCCACCTGCTCGCGGACATTTCCGCTATTGAGCAAAATAATGTTGTCTTTGATATGTGCCCTCGAAATATAAAGCGCCAGCTGCTCCATTTGTGTGGACAATGATGGCAATGCTTTTGAAGCGGCCGGCCTGTGGAAAAGTACACGGTTCACGGGTGAAACAGGCGAAACAATCGGCACCTGATGTTCCCGCGCCCATTCGGAAGCCACATAAAAAGGTCCCGGGCTCAACGGACCAATGATCAGGTCTGTCGTCGCAAATTCTGGCTTTGCTAAAACCGTCTGCACCAGCGCGGAGTCACCCTCATCCATATCATATACATAAATATTCAGCGTCATGCCGCGTTTACGCATGGAGTCAATCGCGAGCAGCGCCCCTTCGTAAAACTGGACCGCGGCTTCCTGCTTTTCGGAAAGTTTCGCTTCTGGCAATTCCGGATCCACCACGTCGGTTTTCGCCAGATGCAAAGGCAGCATCAGCGCAATGTTATAAGCTTCTTTTTTATTGCCCTTATAAATTGTTTCAGCTGCGGGAGCATATGTTTTTTTAAAAGGAATTTTCAGCTCCTGGCCGGTTTTCACGCCAGTCTTTGCTTCCGGGTTATATTTGGTGATGCTGTCTTCTTTCAGCTTATACAATCTCGAGATGCTGTAAAGGGTTTGCCCGGCCTCAACTTTGTGATAAGTGAAGTTAAGTGTATCCTTAACCGGTTGCGGAACGGCCGGTTTCTGCGCCGGGATCTTCAAACATTGTCCGGGCGAAACGCCGTTCAAAGCTTCTGGATTTTCGAGGAGAATATCATTCGTGGTTAGCTCATACGCTTTCGCAATGCCATAAAGGGTCTGGCCTTTCTGAACCGTATGCAGGTAATATTTTTTTCCATCAATGGTTTCGACCGTGTTTGATTTCTTGATCCTTCCTTCACGCTGGGCAACAACCTTGCAGGAATTGCAAAAGAAAAGCAAGCCGCATAAAAAAGCACGCAGTGTATGATTTGATAATGCTGGTTTGCTTATTCCCATTCGATGGTTGCCGGAGGTTTGGAGCTGATGTCGTAAACGACGCGATTGATACCTTTTACTTTATTGATGATCTCACTCGAAATTTTTCCCAAAAATTCATACGGCAAATGACACCAGTCCGCCGTCATGCCATCTGTTGACGCAACGGCCCGCAACGCCACCGCATTTTCATACGTGCGCTCATCACCCATGACGCCCACACTTTGCACAGGCAGAAGGATCACCGCCGCCTGCCATACGCTGTTGTATAAATCATGTTTTTTGAGGCCTTCGATAAAGATGCTGTCTGCTTCCTGCAAGATGCGTACCTTTTCTTCCGTGATGTCGCTGAGAATGCGGATTCCAAGGCCGGGCCCTGGAAAAGGATGCCGGTTTAAAATGGCTGGTTCCAGTCCCATAGCATGCCCTACACGGCGCACTTCATCTTTAAATAATAATCGCAAAGGTTCCACCACTTTCAGCTTCATAGTTTCCGGCAGTCCGCCCACATTGTGATGCGATTTAATTGTAACGGAAGGACCGCCAGCAGAAATGGATTCAATAACATCCGGGTAGATCGTGCCCTGTCCCAGCCATTTCACATCGCTGATGGTATGCGCTTCTTCGTCAAAAACTTCGATAAAAAGTCCGCCGATTATCTTCCTTTTTTTCTCCGGATCGGTTTCTCCTTTCAGCGCCGAGTAAAAACGTTTTCCGGCATTTACGCCTTTTACATTCAGACCCATGTGCTTGTAGGATTCCAGCACAAGCGAAAATTCGTCTTTACGAAGTAGTCCATTATCTACAAAAATGCAAAAGAGGTTTTTATCAATGGCTTTATGCAATAAAAGAGCGGCTACAGAAGAATCCACTCCGCCGGAAAGTCCCATCACCACCTTATCATTACCGATTTTCTTTTTTAATTCTTCAACAGTATCATGAATAAAAGAACCCGGCGTCCAGTCCTGTTTACAACCGCAAATGTGAACGATAAAATTCCGGAGAATAACCGGTCCTTCGGTGGAATGATACACTTCCGGGTGAAACTGAATGCCCCAGGTCAGCTCGTCCTCCACTTTGAAACCGGCAACTTTCACATCGGCTGTTCCCGCTTTAAGCTTAAAATTTTCAGGCACATTAATAATTGTGTCGGCATGCGACATCCATACCTGCGAGTGCTGGGAAATTCCATCGAAAAGACGGTCTTCATAATCAACATGATCAAGATTCGCGCGTCCATATTCTCGGTGCTTTGAAGGTTGCACTTCACCGCCGTTTTGTTTGGCAAGCAATTGAGCGCCATAACAAATGCCAAGCAAGGGAACTTTTTTCCGGAAAATGGATAAGTCCGGATTGGGTGCAGCAGGATCACGCACTGAAAACGGGCTTCCGGAAAGAATAACTCCTTTTACAGCGGGTGTAAGGGCAGGAACTT
>DATDOQ010000007.1:0-5167 GCA_035293205.1 Bacteroidia bacterium | reverse complement strand
CGCGGCTTTAGTGATCTGACTGTCCTCGATATTTCTCAGGCTGCGCTCGACCGGGCAAAAAACCGGTTGGGGGAACGAGGCGAAAAAGTAAAGTGGATCTGCGCCGATGCAGCGGAATTTGTTCCGGCAGAAAAATATGATTTCTGGCACGACCGCGCAGCTTTTCATTTTCTTACAGACGAAGCGGATATTTCCAAATACATTCAGACACTTCAGCTAAACATTGTTCCCGGCGGCGCTCTTGTCCTGGCGACATTTTCGGAATCAGGCCCAACGAAATGCAGCGGAATCAACATCCGGCAGTATTCTGAAAATGCCATGACCGCCCGGCTGGAAAAATTTTTTGAGAAGATCCGGTGTGTGTCGGTCGATCACCAAACTCCGTTTGATACGGTGCAGAATTTTCTTTTCTGCGCATTCAGGAAAAAATAAATCAGCTGAACCGTTTAACGCAGACGCTCTGCTTCAGGGATAAACAACCTGTTAATGCGTTTGACCGGACCACCGCAGAAATTTTCGTGGCATCCAACACAGGCCCTGACCATCGAATTAAAAAGCTCAACCCTGTTCTCATCCGTCGCTGCGTCGAAATTTTCTACCTGCGTGAGGTAATGACGCGCCATTCCGCCATAGGGTTCTTCCCCGATGTTTTTATCCGTTTTTTCCGCGGTAATTATCCGGTTGAAATCAGCAGGTTTTGCGGGAATATTATTTTGCCTCTGAATGGCAAGCCGGGCGGAATCCGTCCATGCCGTCATTTGCCGCATGAGCACCGCCAGCTCACTGTCGCCATTCGGATTAACCGGATCAATACAGGCGGCTGCGGAATCAGCCCCCGCTTTTTTTTCTTCCCGCGCGCAGGAAAAAATTAAAAAAATGACGGGTAATAAAATCAGGAAACGCTTCAATCTATTTACGGATTATTACACCTGAAGCATCAAAATTTAGTTCAACTTCCGGTTGTGTGATTTTTTCGATGGAATCTTTGCTTGCCCCTGCATCTTCCGCATAATGCCTTAAGTCTGCAACGCTCGTTGTATCTACAAATGCATAACCTTCAAGTATCGCGGTTTTTCCGGAAGCATTCTTCGGAATAAAAAACGCGTAATCCCTGAATCCCACGCGCATCATTTTTCCATTGCCGGCATCCATATGCATCCAGCAACCTTTTTTCTGGCAAACTTCTGTGATTGTTCCGGTGACTTTCATCGGCATACTGTCCTTTCCTTCCATACGCGACAATATTTCGGTGGACGGGATGGCGCCTTCGGCTGTGATCGTATCGCCGTAATTTTTTTCCTCCGGTTCGGGATTGCCGCAATTGGATACAAGAATTACGGTGACAATGAATGGCATCATTTTTTTCATGACTTTGTAATTTGCAGGCAATTTATTTCTCGCAATTTTTATAAATATTTGTAGCATTTTCATTTTGTTCTTTTTTCTCTGTGCGCCGATAGCTATCGGCACTCTGCGGTTTATTTTCACTGCGCACCGATAGCTATCGGCGCTCTGCGGTTAATTTTTATGACTGGCAGCGGTCAACAATAACAAATAATTTTAGACAGCCTGCGGTTTTGAAACATTCAACAATTCATTCACTTTGAACGAAAGATCCATAAAGATCAGCTTTGGCGCCCCGTTCCGCGAAATATGATAATGCGCCAGGTCCAGTTCTTCGATAAATTTTCCGCCATTGGCGGCATGAATGAAGGGCGAAAATTTTGAAATAAAAGCAAATTCATCTCCCGCGATGCGCATCAGCTCTTTATCCGCGTAATTAGCAATGAGTGACTCGCGCACCAATTTCAATGCATAGTTTAAAAAGCTTTTCTGCTGCTCGCGGGTACCCTCGGCAAGTTCGCTGACGCATGCGATTACTTTGGGCGCGTCAAATTTCAGGCAGGCGCGCATCCATTTCTGAAACATGTCGAAATTGAAGATAGCCTGCTCGTTTTTTTCAATGATCTGCTTTGCAACCGAAAAACTGCCGTCTGCCTGGAACGCGATTTTTTCCGCATCCGCTTCATTAAGATCAAAACGTTTCATGAGTGCGCTTCGCAAATCACCGTCAGCAATTGCCGGAACTTTTACAAGCTGTGTCCGGGAAATAATAGTTGGAAGCAATAGAGTGTCATCTTCACATACCAAAAGGAATACTGTTTTGTCCAATGGCTCTTCCAGTACTTTTAATAGTCTGTTTACTGCGGTATGGTGCATTTTTTCGGGCAACCAGATGACGACAATTTTATACTCTGATTCAAACGCCGTAAAGCTAAGCCGGCGCAAAATATCTATGCTTTCACCAGCATAAATGATTGGCTGCTTATTTTCCCCTTCAATTTTATCCCACCATTCAGGCAGTCTTAGATAAGAGTTTTCCAGAAACAATTCCCTCCATTCCACAGTGAAATTTGCGCTGATCTCTTTTTGCCCAACAACCGGAAAAATCATATGCAGATCCGGATGCACCAGCTTCGCGTGTTTCTGGCAGGAAGGACAAACTCCGCAGGAATCTTCCATGCCTTTATTCGTGCAATGAATGTATTGAGCATACGCGTACGCTAATGGTAATGCTCCGAAGCCTTCTTTTCCCAGGAATAGCTGCGCGTGACTGATCCGGCTGTCGGCAACTGTCTGAAGCAGGTTTTTTTTCACTTCCTGCTGTCCTAACACATCTTGAAATAACATGGTGTAAAAATATTTATAATGTAGGCGTTTTCTCTCTGAACTTCAATTTAATTTTTATGCCTGCTGAATTATTGCCCCGGCCCCGACTGGTGAAAATAATCGAACACCAGCTTTGCTTTTGCCGGTCCTACCACTTCTTCCAGCTCTGGCAACGGACGTTCACGGATCTGTTTGACGGATTTAAACGCGGCCAGCAGCTTTTGCGCCGTCACATCGCTAATTCCTTTTATGCCAGTCAATTCGGTTTTGATCGTTCCCTTGCTCCGCCTTTTCCGGTGATGTGTGATGCCAAAACGGTGCGCTTCATCACGGATCTGCTGGATGATCCGGAGCGTTTCGGTTTTTTTGTCGAGATACAACGGAACAGGGTCGTCCGGGTAATAGATTTCTTCGAGGCGTTTTGCGATCCCGATTACGGCTGACCTGCCACGCAATCCCAGCTTATCCAGACTGTTCATCGCTGCGGTCAGCTGGCCTTTGCCGCCGTCAATAACGATCAGTTGGGGCAATGATTCATTTTCCTCCAGCACACGTTTATACCGGCGAAAGATCACCTCTTCCATGGTCGCATAATCGTCCGGACCTGTCACGGTCCTGATATTAAAATGCCGGTAATCTTTTTTACTCGGCCGCCCGTTTTTAAAAACCGTCATCGCGGAAACCGCAAAATCCCCCTGGAAATTCGAGTTGTCAAAACATTCGATATGCCGCGGTTCTTCTTTCAGCCGGAGATCTTTCATCATCGTCTGCATGATGCGGTTCGTATGCCGGTCCGGATCCGTCAGACTTTCCTGCCGCTCTTTATCCTTGCGGTAATAAAAAACATTTCTTTCAGAAAGCTCCAGTAATTTTTTCTTATCGCCGCGCTGTGGAACGGTGAATTCAACGCCTGGAATTTCAATCAGCGGATCAAACGGCACGATCGCTTCATTTGCGTTGCTCTGGAAACGTTCGCGCATTTCAGCAATTGCAAGCTGCAGCAGCTCCGTTTCGGGTTCGTCCAGTCTTTTTTTCATTTCAATGGTATGGCCCTGCACAATGGCGCCGTCAATCACCTTCAGAAAATTCACATAAATGGATTTTTCATCGGCTTGCATGGAAAAGACATCCACATTGGTGATCGTTGGATTAACGACCGTTGATTTTGACTGGTAATGTTCGAGCACGTCGATTTTTTCTTTCAGCTCCTGCGCTTTTTCAAACTGCATTTCGAGCGAATATTCCTGCATCATTTCTTTGAGCTGGCGAATGACGGCATTCACATTTCCTTTAATGATGCTGCGTATATGGGTGATCGCAAGGTTGTATTCTGCTTCTTCCTGCAAACCTTCACACGGACCCTTGCAGTTGCCGATATGATATTCAAGGCATACCCGGAATTTTTTTGCCTGGATGTTTTCTTCGCTCAATACCAGCCGGCAGTTTCGCAGCGGGTACATTTTTTTTGTCAGGTCCAGGATCGTATGCATGACCCTTCCGCTCGGATACGGACCAAAATACTGGGAGCCGTTCCGGATCATCTGACGTGTGGGAAAAATTCGCGGAAAACGTTCGTTGCTAATGCAGATCCACGGATACGTTTTATCATCTTTCAGCATCACATTATAGCGTGGCTGATGCTTTTTAATAAGGCTGTTTTCGAGCAATAAGGCATCCAACTCCGTTTCTACCACTATGTATTTGATTTCCATTACCTTTCGGACCATTACAGCCGTTTTGGCATTTTCATGGTCATCCTTGTTGAAATAGGACAAAACTCTCTTTTTCAGACTTTTAGCCTTGCCAACATACATCAGCTTTCCATCCGCGTCGAGGTATTGATAAACCCCTGGCGTGTCAGGAATTGCCTTTAAAATAACCTGTAAGTGTACCGGAATCGACATTTGGAGCGTATAAAAGTACAACGATGCAGGATGGAAAAAGCCGGCAGTGCTGGCTTATCGGAGAGAAAAACAATTTTTATGAAACATATAACTACCCCCAAAATCCTTGTCCTTCTTTTTTGTCTGGCGGCGCTTGAAATGCATAGCGCGCAGATGACAGCAATAGCAAATGGAGGCGACTGGAGTGATGCCGCTACGTGGTCGGGACTGCGTGAGCCGGATGATAATGACACTTTAACCATTGATGCCGGCATGCAGGTAGTGGTGGATATCAATTCCCCGGAATATGTGAACCTGCGGGTTAATGTCAACGGTGAACTTTACTTCGAGGGAGGACAAAAAATCAACATGTGTCCGGGTTCTGTTTTTGTTTCCGGAACCGGCGTGCTGAACGGTGGTAATCCGGGTTCCAAAATTGACGAATGCGGCAATACGGTTTGGAATGGCCCTGGCCCGACTTATGGCGGCGGAACCTACGGAAACACAACACTTCCGGTCGAGCTTGTTTCATTTGCAGCGGCACAGTCCGGCAAGGACGTACAAATTAGCTGGTCCACCGCTTCTGAATCCAATTGCAGTCACTTCAATGTTTT
>DATDOQ010000006.1:0-7944 GCA_035293205.1 Bacteroidia bacterium | reverse complement strand
CCCCCGCCGATCTGAAAAAAGCCCACGCCTTTTCCGCCCGAATTTTTCCGGTACCAGTCAGACAGCCACACCATGTATTCGATGCCGCTTTTCATGGTTGAAGCTTTTATCTCATTTTTGATTACATACGAAGCGAAGATGTTGCCCATGGTTGAATCTTCCCAGCCGCCGACCACGATCGGCAGATTTTTTTCAGCCGCCGCGATCATCCACGAATCTTTAGGATCAATTTCATAATACTGTTTCAATACTCCGCTGTTGAGCATCTGGTACATGTATTCATGCGGAAAATACCGCGCGCCGGAATCATCCGCTTTTTTCCAGAGTTCATATATATGTTTCTGCAAACGCCTGAACGCTTCCTCTTCCGGTATGCATGTATCTGTAACCCGGTTGAGTCCTTTTTCGAGCAGGTTCCATTCATCCTGCGGCGTAAGATCACGGTAATTCGGAACACGTTTGTAATGTGAATGAGCCACCAGGTTCATCAGGTCTTCTTCGAGATTCGCGCCTGTACACGAAATAATATGCACTTTATCCTGACGAATCATTTCAGCAAGGGAAAGTCCAAGCTCCGCGGTGCTCATCGCCCCGGCCAGCGTGACAAGCATTTTGCCACCATCCTGCAAATGCGTTTCGTAACCTATTGCGGCATCCTTCAGCGAAGCCGCGTTAAAGTGACGATAATGATGTTCAATGAACTGGGAAACGGCTCCTTTTTTCATAGCAAAATTGATTGATCGTGCCGGCAAAAGTACAGCTTTAACACAAGTAGCGTTTTATCCGGTTTTTCTTTCCTGAATTTGCAGCAAACGAAAGATTTCCGGTTTATGAAGGCGCTTGTTGATCAATAATCCGCCCATTCTTAATAAATGAACCTGATTTTTATCAGGTATTTGCTGTTCAAAACCCAATGAAAAGTCATAAACTTTTTTCATTAAAGCACGTATAATTGAGGTGTTAATCACCCCTGTTGAACCTACATATAATAACACCCCATGGCACGCCTCCTGACCCGAATTACCGGTCGTAACGACTATACGGCCATTCACATTCTTGCAATCTGGCTCACGGTGCTTTTTACCTGCGCGGCAACCTGGCTGTTCGCAGTAAACTAATGATTTTTAGGCAACTGCGATAGTACTTTTTGCCGGATTGCAGAAGTTTTATATCCTGAAAGAAGCATTCTTTCTTTGGTTCCATCCATTTTTAGGAATATTTTTACCCGCAATGAAAGGACTTTTCATAAGCCTTATCGTTTTGAGTCCATTCGTGGTTACTGGCCAGGCAAGTCTGCCAGCATCCTGGAGCTTTACAATCGCAAACTATCCGAATGGCTGGACAACCCTGGGCACCGGATTCTATACGGGTTCAGGCAATACGCCGCCATCCTGCCGATTTGACAATACCGGCGATTGGCTGCAGATTTATTTCGCCGCCGCGGCTGGACCGGTTTCTTACTTTATTACCGGAAATAATTTCTCAGGCGGGACATTTGAATTAATGGAGTCGGTGAACGGAACAATGTGGACGACGTTGAATTCTTTCACAACCAGTATGCCGGTTGCGCCGATACAGTTCATTGCTCAGCCAAATGCGGCAAGCAGGTACCTGCGTTTTTTCTATACGGCAAAATTAAACGGCAATGTGGGCATCGATGACGTGAACATCGCTACAGCGCCTGCGGGCCCTCAGCAGGAAATAAATATTACTTATGCCAGCAACGCTGTTCTCACCGGAGGTTCCTGCTGGTTTTCCTCACCGGTGAGCCTGACCACGCCGGTGCAGTTTACCGTTGAAAATTCTGGTACTGTCAATACACTTAATCTTGCCTCCGTAAGCATCAGCGGAACAAATGCTCCAGATTTTTCTGTTTCCGTATTTCCTTCTTCTGTCGCGGCAGCTTCCACCGGAAACATGGTGATCGATTTTACACCATCCGGGCCTGGAACACGCGTGGCAACATTGATGGTTACAAATAATGATGCGGATGAAAGCGCATACATTCTTAACCTGTACGGCGCCGGCGGCGGATTTGCAACAGAACCCATTTCGGCGCCTGTTAATTTGTCTTTTTCCAATGTAAAATCATATCGTTTGAAAGTGTACTGGTCAGCTGCTTCCACACCGCCAGATGGATACATTGTTTTGCGAAGGGACGATGGCCCGGTTACAGATGCGCCTGCAGATGGCGTTGCTTATGACGTGGGCGATGCTGTTGGCGCAAGCAAAGTTGCATATGTTGGCAACGATCTTTCATACTGGGCGAATAATATCGGCGCAAATTCAAATTATCACTTTGCTGTTTTTTCCTGGAATGGCCCTGCGCCCTACACCAATTATTTTGAAAGCAGCCCTTTGTCTGGCAACGTTCTTTCCTCCGGAAGCATGCAACCTTCCTCTTATTATAGTTCAATCAGCACCGCTGCTCCGACATTCGTGGATGACCTTACAGCGCTGATCAATCCGCACACCGATAATTATTACAGCAACTATGGTCCGCGCATGGTTTCTCTTTTCTGGTCGCGCGACACTTCGGATGGTGATAAAGTCATTACCTGCGTTTATTCCGGCGAAAATTATATTTTTTCCGAACCCTTGCAGTGGAACGTTTTCAGCCGCGAACATACGTATTGCCATAGCTGGATGCCGACATACCCGGGCTCAGCCGGCCCCGAGTACAGCGATTATTTCAACCTGTATCCAACCAACCAGGCGAATGCAAATGCCATCCGCAGCAATTATCCATTGGGTGAAATTTCGGGAACACCTACTTTCACTTACCTCGGCTGCAGCTTCGGGCTGGATATAAATGGCCGGGCTGTTTTTGAACCGCGCGATGACCAGAAAGGCGATGCCGCGCGCTCCTTGTTTTATATGGCAACCTGTTATAATACGACCACACAGAACTGGAGTTTTCCGGATCCCATCAGCACGACGATCCTGTATGGTCAAGATCAGAATCTTTTAAAGAAATGGCATTTCGAAGACCCCCCCGATGCACGCGAGATTGCTAAAAATGATTTTATCGATTCGCTGCAGGGAAACCGGAATCCATTTATCGACAGCGTGAATTATGCCTGTTATATTGACTTCCGTACAATGGGGAAAATTGCAGGGCCGGCTATTCCTTGTGAAAGCAGTACAATTGGAGCCAGCGAAAATTATCTGAATGTTCCAGGTCTCACTCTTTGGCCGAATCCAACCGGTGGAATTTTTACGATTTATTGCCAGACTAAAAGCAATGAATCAATTGAGATCCGCGTTTTAGACATGAATGGGAGAACAGTTTATGCGCAGAATGCAAATGCAGTTCCCGGTAATAATGCTTTATCACTCGATCTGTGTCAAATTTCCAGCGGTCTTTATACAATTCAACTCATTTCTTCCGACGGAGTTGTGAATGGCAGGCTTTTTCTTCAATAATGCTGCCGCTGGAAATTGTTTACTCAAGCCGGCAATTTTCAATAAAAGTCACCTGAATTCAATTTTTTTTGCATTCACATCCTTTTATTGTAGAGTAAAAACCATACTCTTTCTGCATTATTTGGCGCATTTTCACACTATGGCACAGGGGAAAAAGGACGTCAATTTCTTTTGGAATTCTTTAACAATCCATTTTTCATTACGTTAAAAGACGCAACCTTAGAGGGTTTTAAGCGTACAAAAAGAATCTTCCCAACTTTTCCATACCCGATTGTGGATGGAAAATATTTGCCCAACCCGATTTAATGGCTATTTTAGCGCGTCTTTTGAAAGACCCTATGTATAGCTTTATTATCAGCGAACTTGAAAAAACTCAGATATATCACTATTCTGGTCATCGCAATTATAGTTGCGGCGACAAACCTGAGCGCCACCGGCGGATACACTAAATCTTCCGCGGGCATTTTTTCTGCAGTCCTTTCTGATACCACTGAACCTACTGATCCTCCAAAGGCAAAAGCGAATGCTGATACCACGCGGCTTGTTTTAGCCGACACTTCTGAACTGGAAGAAACGGAACCGCCTGCACATTCGCATGCGCCTGTTGCCGATGCAACCGGGATCATTGAAGAAGATGTGCCCGCGGGTGATTTGTACGACGACTGGGATACGACTGCTATACATGCAGAAAAATTTGATGCTCTTTTATTCGCCGACACCCTTCAGCTGGTATTAAGTGATTCTGTCAACGGAACATATGTTCACCCTTTTGATGGGCATGTCACTTCCTGTTTTGGTTTCCGCCGTTACCGTTATCATTTCGGTGTCGATATCAAACTCCAAACCGGCGATTCGGTGAAATGCGCGTTTGATGGAAAGGTTCGCATCGCTCAACGCAGCAGAACATACGGTTATGTGGTAGTTGTCCGCCATAACAACGGGCTCGAAACATATTACGCGCATCTTTCCAGGCTGATGGTTTCACCGGGCGACGATTTGAAAGCCGGATCGGTGCTGGGTCTTGGTGGCAACACAGGACATTCGCACGGAAGCCATCTTCATTTTGAAGTACGTTTCCGCGGACAGGCAGTCAATCCTTCAACGATTATTGATTTTGATAATAAGTGCCTGAAAGCCGACACGTTTAGCCTGACACGTTCTGATTTCAAATATTTATCGGAGACTTTTAAAGTCCGTCATTATTCGCGCAAAAGAAAGAAAACCTGGTACACGTATTATACAGCGGGCGGCGCGCATTATGCAACGCCAGAAGCCAAACGGATCATGAAGGGAACAGCCGAACCAGCCACTGCAAGTTCAGGAACAGCTACTGCTTCTTCATCAAAAAATGCCACCGCAGCTTCACCTCCCGTTGCAAAAACTGCTCCTGCGGGAAATGCCGGAACTTCAAAAACTACAACTACTAAATCTACCGCCAGTGGAAGTAAAACGTATCATTCGATTAAGAAAGGTGAAACATTATCCGGCCTCGCAGTGAAGTACAAAACATCGGTGACGAAGCTATGCCAGCTCAATGGTATCAAAAAAACATCGAAGCTGCAGATCGGACAGAAAATCCGCGTGAAGTAATTTTCTTTTTAAAATATTTCGATCCGCTTACTTTATAGGGGCGGATTTTTTTTTCTGAATTATTTCCTGTCAAGCCCTTCTTCCTTCCAGATAAAACCATTCCGTGCCAGGCTGTAATAGCCGAATTTCCCATCGCGCTCAACCCGAACTTCGCGGGAATTCATCAATTCGATTTTATCGTAATGGGGCTGAATCAACCAGTTTCCTTTGTTGTCCATTATTCCCCACCCTTCCCCCGTGCTCACGCGCATCATTCTGTTTACACAATCCGTCGCTTCTTCGAATTGCGGATGAATAACTTCTTTTCCGTCCACATCAATAAATCCGATCCCGTCTTTGGTTTTCACGCGCGCAATTCCATCGCTGAACGGCCAGGCATTTTCATAGGTGTACGGAATTTTCAATTTCAGCTGCTCGTCCATGTAACCCCATTTTCCTTTTTTCCGCACCGCGACCAGCCCGTTTGAAAAATGTCTGATCTCATCAAATTCGCGCGGCACCACCACTTTGCCGGCACTGTCGATCAGGCCAACTTTACCTTTTAAAACGGCAATTGCTTTTCCTTGCCTAAAATGATTTTCGCCTAACTGCATTTTATCGTATTCGTATTCCGGCTCAATTACAATTTTACCGGCGCGGTTTACGAACCCGTATTTGTTTTCCTTCACAATGATGGCAAGCCCTTCGCTGAAGCTGCCGATAAAATCATATTTGCAGGGAAGAAGAATTTTTCCGCTGGTGGAAAGCAATCCATACGCCTCACCTGATTTTGCACGCGCGCAACCGCTAACAAAAGGCTCAACCCAGTCAAATTGCGGTGCAATAATTTGTTTTCCGGAACGATCAATGTAACCGTACTTTGAACTGTCAATGACATACGCATAACCACCGCTGAAGTCGCCGGCCTTTTCATAGCGGCAGGGGATTACTTCTGTTCCCGAAGGATCGATATAGCCATATTTTTCATCGCGCACCACCACGGCGCGCCCTTCTGAAAAATCGCCGATAGCATCGTAAACCGGTGGCACGACAAGGCGGCCCAGCCGGTCGGCAAGCCCCGCTTTTTCATTTTTTGTCACTTTCGCCAGTCCACGGTGAAATGCCTCAGCCTCTTCAAATTCAAACGGAATAATTGTTTTCCCGGTTTTGCTGATGTATCCGCTTTTACCATCTTTTCCAACCGCTGCCACACCTTCCGAAAAAACATCGACCCAATCATAAACGCAGGGAATCTGCATGGTCCCGGTGCTGTCGGCAAATCCCCATTTGTGATTTTGCCTAACCGGATAAAAAACCGTCAGCGATAAACGGAGATCCCCGTGAATGGTTTCCTTGAAAGGAAATTCAGGAAAATCCAACCAGAACTGCGCAATGGTGGTTGATTTCCCATCAGCAGTATAAAGCGCGTAGATCATGTGCCATGCTTCTTCCACATTCCTGTTATCCGGATATTTTTTAATGAACCGGTCGTAAGTTGCAATCGATTGTTCATTCACAAAAACTTTGTAGAGCGCATCCTCCGCTTCCCGCCTGAATGGTGATTGCGGATAAGCGCGGATAAAATTATCATACGAGGTGGCATAGCAGTCTTTCGTAAGTGTTTCGTACAGCAGCAATTCATAGGTTGCCAATGCCTGCGCTCGCTGAAGCGATTCGGTGTATTGATCGGCGAATGCTTTATAAGATTCCCAAGTTCCGGCGATTTGCGCATTTTGAAAAGCAACAGCGTCCCGGCGGGCAATTGCCTGCAGTGTGAGCACCGATCCACAATAATCGTCAAGGTACCACTCCCATCCTTCCACAGAATTTATTTTTTCCGCGAGCTGGAATCCAAGCGTATCAACCTGCCGTTTGACTTGCTGAATTGTATTTTCGTTGACACCTGACTTTTCAAGAAGCAATTTTTCTTTTTCCGGTGCAAGCGGATAATTCCATGAGCAATAAAGAATAGCGCCATGGGCCCGGGAAACATGGAAGAAGGGATTATCCCTGCGCGAATAAATAACAGCGAGGCCGTAATTCGCCCCGGCCGGGTGTCGTTTCTGCGCTTTCAGAAAAATTTCCCTGGCTTTGAAATAATTGAATTCATTTAAAGCCGCGAATCCCTTTTCGAGCTGCCCTGCGCTGATTCTTTCCGAAAAGAACAACAGTAATAACAACAAATAACGGCCCGTCATAAGGCAACAAAAGTACGAAAACATGCCGCAGCGCTGTCAGATGAAACTTAAAGTGAAAAATGGAAAAGTCTTTTTGGTAATATTTACTGTAACGGATAACAAGTAACTTTACTGCATGAACCTTTCGCCCGGCCAGATTTCATTCGCCATCGGATTTGCCGCTGTTTTTATTATTGCGATTGTCTGGGCATATAAAATGGATAGACCGGTGAATAAAAAATATTACCACGGCGTCTGGAAAGTTCTGATTACGATGATCATCGTTATCGCCGCGATCTCTTTTATCCTTAAAAATCTCCGGTAGACGGGCACATTATTTGCCTCAATTTTTCCAAATGCAGGTTATTCTGGTTACCAGTTCGTTTTTTCTTCTTAATAACTTGAATTCTACCTGCTTTGTTACTAATTTTACCCTAATCAATAAGTAATCAGCCAGACCCAATGGTTAGAAACTTAGTAATATCTGCCGCGTTTTTGTTTTCCGCTCCCGTGTCCGCCTCCAGTGCACCACTGGTTGTTATAGGCAAATACCAGAACAAGAATATTTATGTCCAGAATTCCTTCAACCAGAATGGTGTCGGGTTCTGCGCCTACGAGGTTTTTGTAAATGGTTCCCGCACCACGGATGAAGTGAACTCTTCCGCTTTCGAGATCGACCTGCGTCCATTCAACCTGAGCATCGGCGATAATGTTGAAATATGGATATTTCATAAAGATGGCTGTGAGCCCCGGGTTCTGAATCCTGAATCGC
>DATDOQ010000005.1:0-3037 GCA_035293205.1 Bacteroidia bacterium | reverse complement strand
ATTGCCCTCGAGGAAAGACTCAGCAGTGAACACGTCCTTGCGCTGGTGGCCAGCCGCGCCAATACGTCGGTGATCATCAGCGATGCCCATGATAAAATTGAGTGGGTGAATGCCGGCTTCACCGCGATCACCGGTTACAGCGCGGAAGAAGCGGTGGGCAAGCCCATGCAATTCCTGCGCGGTGAAAAAACCGATCCGGAGACCATTGCACGCATTGAACAATACAAACGGCAAGGAGAATCCTTTCACGAAACCATTCTCAATTACCGGAAAGATGGAAGGATCATCTGGATACGAATGCACGTTACGCCGCTGCTCGACGAGAGCGGAAAAGTGGAACGTTTCATCGGCATACAGGAAGATATCACGGAAACAAAAACTATTGTCGAAGAGCTGCGCATCAGCCGGGAACAGTTGAAAGTGGCACAGCGCCAGGCGAAGATCGGCAGCTGGGAATGGCAGGATAGAAGTGATACGATCAATATTTCGGATGAGATGGGCCGCATTCTCGGACTGGAAGGCTGGAAAAATGTTCCCATCGCGCTTGTGCTGCAACGTGTTCACCCGGAGGACAGCGCTGTGCTGAAAAAAACCATTGAGAACGGATTGCGCCGGAGCTCTCCTTTTGAAATTGACGTCCGTCTGAAGCTCGGCGAAAATAATATCCGGAACGTATATGTTACCGGCCAGGCAACACCGAACAGAGAGCGCCGCACCGAGCGGCTTTCCGGCACCATGCAGGATATCACCGAAAGAAAACGCATCGAAGAGGAAATGCGCCTGGCGGAAAAGCAGTATCGCAGCCTTTTTCTGCAATCGCAGCACATGATATGCATGCATAATCTCGATGGACAGGTGATGAGCATCAATCCTGCAGGCGCGCATGCCGTGGGTTATAAACCGGAAGAACTTGTGGGACGGCATATCCGCGAATTTTTTTATGCGGGGAATACAAAAGCCTTTGAAGACTACATGCAAACGATACTGACGAAGGGTAGTTCGCAGGGATTATTGCGGATGCGCGTGCGCGGTGGTTCGCCTACTGTTTGGCTCTACAACAATGTGCTTTTAAGCGATCCGCATGGAGAACCATTCGTGCTCAGCAGCAATGTGGAGATCACCAGCCGCTTCGAAATGGAAAAAGAATTGCGCAATGCAAAAAGATTCGCGGAAGAATCGCTTGTGATGAAAGACCGTTTTGTCGCGAATATCTCGCATGAGCTGCGCACCCCGATGAATGCCATTGTCGGCTTCACGGAATTGCTGATGAAAACAAAGCTTTCACCGGAACAGCTCGAATACATCCAGGCGGTACATATCGCCGGCAACAATCTGACAAGCATGATCAACGACGTGCTCGATGTAGCGAAAATAGAGGCCGGCAAAATTGAATTTGAAGCGCGACCGTTCAGCGTACGGAATGTTATGTCCGATACCCACCGGCTTTTATCGCAAAGGGCGGCGCAGCTGCGCATACAATTTGACTGGAATTGCGCGGAGGAAGTTCCCGCTTATGTGCTCGGTGATGATCTGCGGCTGACGCAGGTGCTGATCAACCTGGTAGGCAACGCGGTGAAATTCACCGAACGCGGTTTTGTCAATTTCACCTGCACCATTCAATCGGAAACCACGGAAAGCGTCGATCTGGAATTTTTCGTAGAGGATTCAGGGATCGGCATCGCCGAAGAGAAACTCAGCACAATCTTCGAACCTTTTATGCAAGGCAGCGCCGAATCCACCCGGAAATATGGCGGCACCGGTCTTGGATTGAGCATCGTTCGCGACCTGGTGGAACTGCAGGGTGGCTCCGTTTCCGTTAAAAGCGCGGTTGGCATCGGTTCGGCATTTACCGCGGTGATCCCCTATAAAAAAGTGAGCGCGGAAATCATTCAGGAGGTCGAGCAGGCGCTGCAGCCGGTGGAATCGCCCGGACCATTGCGGGTGCTTATCGTGGAAGATCAGCCGCTCAACCAGCAGCTCGCGCGCAAGCTGGTGACCGATTTTGGTTTTACACCGGAGATCGCGATCAACGGAAAAGTGGCGATCGACCTGATCCGGAATTCGCCGGAACCATTTGATATTATCCTGATGGATCTGCAGATGCCGGAAATGGACGGATATGATGCAACGCGCATCATCCGCGAAAAAATAAATCCGCACATTCCCATCATCGCGCTCACCGCGCATTCCTCGGCGGGTGAACGGGAAAAATGCATGGCATTGGGCATGAATGGTTATCTCGTCAAGCCATTTCGCGCGCAGGAATTATATTTCCGCATTGCCAGCGTGATTCCCCGCAAGCAGCACGTGGAACAGGAAGCGCCGGTTTTCACGGAAGGCGGCTTCGAAGAAAAACCGCTCCAGGCATTATCGGCAGGAGATAAGAAATTCGAATTTGAAATGCTCGGAATCCTTATCCGTTCCATCCCCGAAGATTTCAGCATTCTTGAACAAGCCCTGCGCGAAAAGGATTTGCAGAAGCTGCGCATCACCAGTCACCGCATGAAATCATCCGTGGCGCTTGCCGGCGATAAAATTTTTGCGGACCAGCTGGAAGAAATCAACCGGCTCGCCACCAGCATGGATAATCTCAGTGAACTGGAAAAAATTACGGCTGAGTTGCGCGTCCGGTTACAGCAACTTTGCGATGAGCTGAAATCTGATCTCGAGAAAGCAAAAAGTAATCAATAAAAAAGTCATTAGACATTAGTCATTAGGAAAGAGGGTATTCAATTAATGAATTTCATGCTTACTAAAGACTACCACTAATGACTAATGACTAACATTCCCCCGTATCAGTTGTATAAACCCTTTTTCTTCCCGTTTGCTGTCGCCCGGTGACGTGATGAAGGCTACATAATAATAAACGCCGTCGGAAACCTGTTCACCGTTTCGTTTGGATGTGCCGTCCCAATATCCGCCTACTTCAGTCCATTCGTAAATAAGAACTCCCCAGCGGTCGTAGATCCAGACATGAATTCCTGTGGCAAACGGATCAAGTGGCGACCAGAAATCATTTACGCCATCGCCATTCGGG
>DATDOQ010000004.1:0-2825 GCA_035293205.1 Bacteroidia bacterium | reverse complement strand
TATTTCGGAAAAATGGGATTCAAAAAAGCGATCCTCGGATTATCGGGTGGCGTGGACTCGGCGCTGGTTCTTGTTCTTGCCACGCGCGCGCTTGGTAAAGAAAATGTGCTGCCGGTATTGATGCCCTCGGCGTTTTCCTCGCAACATTCGGTGGATGATGCGGTCCTTCTTTGTAAGAATCTCGGTCTCGATCATAAAAACATACCGATCAAAGAAGGTTATGAGGCCCTTCTGCTTACACTTAAACCTCATTTTGAAAACCTGCCTTTTAATTTGGCGGAAGAAAATATCCAGGCACGCATTCGTGCGGTTATTCTTATGGGACTTGCGAATAAATTCGGATACATTTTATTAAACACTACCAATAAAAGTGAAGCCGCTGTCGGATACGGGACTTTGTACGGCGATATGTGCGGGGGATTAGCGGTCCTTGGCGACGTTTATAAAACGCAGATCTACGAAATATGCGCTTATATTAATTCCAGGGAAGAAATTATTCCGGCAAACACTCTGACCAAACCGCCTTCCGCAGAATTAAGGCCGGGACAAAAGGACAGCGATTCCCTGCCGGAATATTCTATGCTGGATAAAGTGTTGTTCGAATACATTGAAAACCGGAAAGGTCCGCGCGAGCTGGTGGAAATGGGATTTGAAAAAGCGCTGGTGGAGCGTGTGCTGAAGCTGGTGAATACGAATGAATGGAAACGCGCGCAGATGGCGCCCGTCCTGCGTGTTTCCCCGAAAGCGTTTGGTTCCGGAAGGAGGATGCCGATTGTGGGAAAATACCTGGGTTGAAAGGTGCGGAAGTTTGTGTGGCTAAAATTTGCGATTTAGCAGCATTTTTAAAAAGAACCACGGGGGTAAATGGAGGTATGCACGGAGGGCGCACGGAGGAGATGTCGTTTGCGATACTGGATCAGGTGTGGTAAATTTTTGCGTTTTAGCAGTATTTTAAAAAAACCACGGAGGTGAAAACGAGGTATGCACGGAGGCGCTCGGAGGATTTTACGTTTGAAACTATAATTGCGTTTGTGTGGCTAAAATTTGCGCTTTAGCAGCATTTTTAAAAATAAACACAGAGGCGAAAAAGAGGAAGGCACAGTGGGCACAGAGGTTTTTTGCGTTTGAAGATACCTTTGCACAAATTGAAATCATTACGCAAAATTAACACGACGAAAATGTAGTCTTCTATTTTTCCGCAGCGACATAAAAAGAAAAGGCCGCCGGGATTATCAGCAGCCTTGTCTTGTTTAACAACCAACTTTATTGTTTCACCACCCGGTAAATATTTACTTGCGTATCGTTGATGATGCGAACAAAATAAACGCCGGCTGCGTAATTTGCAAGATCAACTTCCCTGCGCGTTTCCGTCATTGTAAAGGACTGAATGGTTTGACCAAGTTCATTCATAACCAGCACCGAAACTTTTGAAGACAAATTCATCTCAAGCTGGATGAAGAATTGACCGGTAGTTGGATTCGGATAAATGACCGTTTCTCCAGGAGACGAAGCTGACGGAATATCCGTGCATGGATCCACGAGAATCGAATCTGTTGCTGTACTGCTGCAGCCGATTGAATCAGTGAACATGTAATCAATTCCCCACATTCCGTTGCCGGCAATGAATGGATCAAAAGTATTTCCACTTACGCCCGGACCCGACCATGTTCCGCCAGGAGGAGTTTCACCCGAAAGAGTAATGACTCCTCCCAAAAGGCAGGCCGTATCAATTGGCAATGCAAGACTTACGGACGGCGCATTATTTACTGCTATTGCGACACTGTCAATACCCTGGCAGCCGTTAGCATCTGTTCCGGTAACAGTAAAAGTTTGCGAAGTGAAAATGCTGAACGGGAATCCGTTCATGGCTCCATTACTCCATGAATAAAAAATTCCGCCACTTCCAGTCAATGTAACGGCATCACCCTCGCAAACAGTGGAATCGCTTGCAGTGGCGACAATAACCGGTTGTGGATTAACAATTATAGTGACTGCATCGGAATTACTGCAGCCATTGGTATCGATACCGGTTACGGTATAAGTAGTAGTGACTGGTGGAGCGAATGGTACTCCATCGGTAACACCACCGGTCCAGAAATAGTTGGCGGCACCGCTGCCTGTAAGAGTCACAAGATCACCGGAGCAAATGGAAGTAGAACTTGCGCCTGCTACAACAGCCGGCAACGGATTTACAGTGATCGTAATAGCATCCGTATTCATACAGCCGTTTGCATCCGTTCCAGTTACGGTATAGGTATCCGTTGCAGCTGGCGTAAACGACACACCATCCATTACTCCTCCGCTCCATGTATAACTTACAGCCCCGCTTCCGGTGAGTGTTACCGAATCACCATCGCACACCGCGGAAGAAGTTGCATTCGCCACCACGAGCGGAAGCGGATTCACTATGATTGTAATGTTATCAGTATTCATGCAGCCGGTTCCATCGGTGCCGGTTACTGTATAAGTATCCGTTGAGGAAGGCGCGAACGGCATACCATCCATTACTCCTCCGCTCCATGTATAGCTGACAGCCCCGCTTCCGGTGAGTGTAACCGAATCACCATCACACACGGCAGAAGAAGTGGCATTCGCAACAACCAGCGGGAGTGGATTAACAGTGATTGTGATCGCATCCGTATCCATGCATCCGTTTGCATCTGTACCTGTTACCGTATAAGTATCGGTCGAAGAAGGTGTGAAGGAAACACCATCCGTAACTCCACCCGACCAGGTGTAGCTGTCGGCTCCGCTGCCTGAAAGCGTAACTGAATCTCCGGAACAAACCGTTGTAGCAGTTGCATTCGCGGTCACTACGGGCAGCG
>DATDOQ010000003.1:0-2018 GCA_035293205.1 Bacteroidia bacterium | reverse complement strand
GGCAGAATTTGAAGTTCGGGGAGAGATCATTTTGCCCCGAAAAGTTTTTGCAGCCATCAACAAGGAAAAAGAAGAGCAGGGCGAACCTTTGCTTGCAAATCCAAGGAACGCTGCGGCGGGGACGCTGAAAATGCAGGATTCGGCAGTGGTTGCATCCCGAAACCTGGATTGTTTTATGTACAATGTGCTGGGAGAACGATTGAATTTCAAGTCGCATTTTGAAAGTCTGCAGGAAGCGCGGAAATGGGGTTTTAAAATTTCAGAATTATCAGAACGCGCGCAAGGCCTTGATGCTTTAAAAAAATTCATCGGGAAGTGGGAAAAGAAACGTTTTGAGCTCGATTTTGAAACCGATGGCATTGTCATCAAATTGAATAATTACGAGCAACAACGCGCGCTGGGATTTACAGCGAAATCTCCCCGGTGGGCGATCGCTTATAAATTCAAAGCCGAGCGGGTGGCTACACAACTTTTAAAGATCACTTACCAGGTTGGTCGTACAGGTGCGATCACGCCGGTGGCAAACCTCAAACCGGTTTACCTTGCAGGCACTACGGTAAAACGCGCATCGCTTCACAACAGCGACATTATCGAAAAGCTCGATGTGCGCGAAGGCGATACGGTCTTTGTGGAAAAAGGCGGCGAGATCATTCCAAAAATTGTAGGCGTCGACCTTTCAAAACGTCCGCCAGGTATCCCAAAGCATAAATACATTAAGCATTGTCCGGAATGCGGAACTGCGCTTGTGCGCGGGGAAGGGGAGGCGCTGCATTATTGTCCGAATGAAGACAGCTGTCCGCCGCAGATCATTGGCCGCATCGAACATTTTACAGGCCGGCGCGCCATGAACATTGACTCGCTCGGTGGCGAAACGGTGGCGCAGCTTTTCAGCGCAAACCTGATCCATAACATTGGCGATTTGTATAACCTGAAAACAAAACGGCAGCAGTTATTGGAATTGGAGCGGATGGCGGAGAAGTCGGTCAATAACCTGCTGGATGGTATCGAAGCGTCAAAAAATGTTCCGTTCGAACGCGTGCTTTATGCGCTCGGCATTCGTCATGTCGGGGAAACCACTGCAAAAAAGCTTGCCTCTCATTTTAAAGATGTGCACGCGATCATGAAGGCCGAACCGGACGAGTTGCTGGAAGTTGCGGAGATCGGTGAAATTCTTGCGCAAAGCGTGCACGATTATTTTTCAAAGAAAGAAAATATAGGGCTCATCCGGAAATTAACCGATGCCGGTCTGCAATTCAAACTTTCTGAAGAGCAGATGTCGGTTCGCAGCAATAAATTGGGGGGAGCAACTTTTGTGGTTTCAGGCGTTTTTTCCCGGTCACGGGATGAAATTAAAGGTCTTATCGAACAGAATGGCGGTAAGATCACGGGATCGGTTTCAGGCAAAACCTCGTACCTTGTTGCTGGAGAAAATATGGGCCCGGAGAAAAAAGCGAAGGCTGAAAAACTCGGTGTTCCGGTTATTTCCGAAGATGACCTTTTGAAAATGATCAACTGAACAATTGGATTCTATCCGGAAAAATAAAAACGAGATGTTCGACAACCTTCGCAAACGGTTCGCCTACGCACGGATCATTTCTGAGGCAAAAGCCCTGTCAAGGCAAAAAAGGGTTTTTAACATTGAAGATGCGAAGACGATCGGCATCGTTTTCCGTTTCACCACCAACGAAGATTTTGACCTGCTTAAAAAATATGTGCTTTACCTGCGCGAAATGAAAAAGAAGGTGAAAGCGATCGGGTATTACTCGACCAAATCGGAGCCGCGCGTGCAATATTCAAAAGTTGATTACGATCTTTTTGGAAAATCTTCGTTTAACTGGTTCGGCAAGCCCACGGATCATATCCTGAAAAATTTCATTGAGGAGGAATTTGACATCCTCATTGACCTGAACCCGGAAGACGACCTGGTCATCACCTATATCGCTGCCACCTCGCGCGCGCATTTCAAAATCGGCCGGTACGCTGAAAATAACGTGATTCATGATATGCAGATCGAATCG
>DATDOQ010000002.1:0-8968 GCA_035293205.1 Bacteroidia bacterium | reverse complement strand
GCGCGATACGTCTGCTCAAAGCAATGAACGTAAGTCTGACGGAACTGCGACGCGAGATTGAAACCCTCACTGCCGGCTCTGCAAGAAAATCAACGAATAACCTCGGCAACATTCCGCTTGTGAAGCAGGCGGAGCGCGCGCTTAAAATCACGTATCTCGAAGCGAAACTTTTTAAAAGCACCGTGATCGGAACAGAACATTTGCTCCTGTCGATCCTGAAAGATGATGACAGCGTTGCGACAAAAGCATTGCAGAAATACACCATTGATTACGACACCGTAAAAGCTGAAATTGAAAAAGGCAGCGGCGGCGCTTCCGAAGAAAACTCCTCGAATACCCCTCGCGCGGAATTTCCGCAGTCGCCCGATGATGAAGGAGATGATGACAGCGCGTTTGGATCCAGCCAGAAAAAGATCGCTGATTCCAAATCGAAAACGCCTGTGCTCGATAATTTCGGCCGCGACCTGACCAAAGCCGCTGAAGAAGGCAAGCTGGATCCGATCGTAGGACGCGAAAAAGAAATTGAACGCGTATCGCAAATACTTTCCCGCCGCAAGAAAAACAACCCGATCCTCATTGGAGAACCCGGCGTGGGTAAATCCGCCATCGCGGAAGGTCTCGCGCTGCGCATTGTGCAGAAAAAAGTTTCCCGTGTGCTCTTCAACAAGCGCGTGGTGGCACTGGATCTCGCGGCGCTGGTTGCGGGAACAAAATACCGCGGACAATTTGAAGAGCGCATGAAGGCGGTGATGAATGAGCTGGAGAAATCACCGGATGTCATTCTTTTCATTGACGAAATTCACACGATCATTGGTGCAGGTGGCGCATCCGGCTCGCTGGACGCTTCGAATATGTTCAAGCCTGCGCTGGCCCGCGGCGAAATTCAATGCATTGGTGCAACTACGCTGGATGAATACCGGCAGTACATCGAAAAAGACGGCGCCCTTGAACGCCGCTTCCAGAAAGTGCTGGTGGAACCCACCTCCGTGGATGAAACCATCCAGATACTGAATAACATCAAAAGCAAATACGAAGATCACCACAATGTAACTTACACCGATGATGCGATCAAAGCATGTGTTACACTGACTGCCCGTTATATCACCGACCGCCATCTTCCGGATAAAGCGATTGACGCTTTGGACGAATCGGGTTCACGCGTGCACATCACGAACATAAAAGTGCCGAAGAAGATCCTTGAGGTTGAGCTGGAGATTGAAAAAGTAAAGGAAGAAAAGAACCAGGTCGTGCGCAGCCAGCGTTACGAAGAGGCAGCGCGTTTGCGGGATCGCGAACGTCAGCTCCAGGAACAACTTGAAGCTGCCAAAAAAGCATGGGAAGATGAAAGCCGCACCCACCGCGAAACAGTTTCGGAAGACAATGTAGCCGAAGTGGTTTCCATGATGACCGGCATACCTGTTCAGCGTGTTTCGCAGAATGAAAGCAACAAGCTGGCCCTGATGTACGAGGAGCTGAAAGGAAAAGTGATCGGTCAGGATGAAGCGATCAAAAAAGTGGTGAAGGCGATCCAGCGTAACCGCGCGGGATTAAAAGATCCGAACAAGCCGATCGGTTCGTTTGTGTTCCTTGGTCCTACTGGTGTTGGTAAAACGCAGCTTGCAAAAATTCTGGCGCGCTACCTTTTTGACAACGACGATGCGCTGATCCGAATTGACATGAGCGAATACATGGAAAAATTCGCCGTATCGCGGCTCGTTGGTGCACCTCCGGGATATGTGGGTTATGAAGAAGGCGGACAGCTTACCGAAAAAGTCCGGCGCAAACCATATTCGGTGGTGCTGCTCGACGAAATTGAAAAAGCGCACCCGGATGTATTCAATTTGCTCCTGCAAGTATTGGATGACGGTCAGCTCACCGACAGTCTTGGCCGCAAGGTGGATTTCAAGAATACCATCATCATCATGACTTCGAACATTGGGTCGCGTCAGCTGAAAGATTTTGGCCAGGGAGTTGGCTTTACAACCGGGGCGAAAAAAGAGAAAGAGCCGGATTTTGCAAAAGGAGTGATCGAGCACGCGCTGAAAAAAGCGTTCGCGCCTGAATTCCTTAACAGAATCGATGATGTGATCATGTTCAACTCACTGACACGCGAAGACATTCACCGCATCATTGATATTGAGCTTGACAAGCTGTATAGCCGCATCACGCAGATGGGTTACACCATCGAGCTGACTGATAAGGCGAAAGATTTCATCGTGGAAAAAGGGTTCGACGTAAACTACGGCGCGCGGCCGCTGAAACGGGCGATCCAGAAATACATCGAGGATCCGCTGGCTGAAGAGATCATCAAGGCCGGTGTTGTGGAAGGCGATAATGTGATGATAGGCTATGACGAGGAGAAAAAAGATATTGTCATTACCAGCGCCAAGCCGAAGGCCACACGCGGAAAAAAATCGGATAAGAAAGAAGAATAAGACGCGAAAGCGCTTTAGAAAAGTCCCACCTGGCAAACCACGGTGGGACTTTTTATTTGCGGGAAGTTTAAGAATGCCTGTGTTTTATTTACTATGCATGCATAGGTTTTTAAAGGGGATTAAGGGAAGAAGGTTCTAAAAACTGACATGGTAAAAACAAACCCTATTCCTTTGTGACTTTCCTTCGTGCACCTTTGTGTACTTCGAGTCTTTGTGGCACTTCTTCGTGCCTTTTACCAGGGATCAGCCTTTTCTCAGAAAACTATACACGAGTGAAAAGCCAATATTGAAATAGGAAACATTGCCATCCAAATCTGCCGGCAGGTAGGGCTCGTGCTGATCGAGGTAAAGCTTGTAGGGATCAAAAGCAAAGCTGGTGAATGAGCCGGCCGCATGGACGCCGATGGCAAAATTGCCTTCGGTGTAGAAATAGACGCCGGCTTCTAACTGGATCATTCGATAATTAAAACTCGTTTCCAAAGGCGGCCGTGTTGTGTCGGGCGTATAAGATATTCCATAAAATTTCATGCGTCCGCTCAGCATGGAAACGCCGGCGTAACCTACAGCGATACTGTTGATCACATAATCATAACCCACACGGATGCCACCATGATGACTTTGGCCGTACGTTTTAAGACCCGGAATTTTATTGTCGGGAATTTTCCACAGGTTATGCTGGTACTGGATCCCGACAAGGATACCGCGGAAAACCTGGAAATTGAGACTGGCGCCGATGTCGTAAATCCCTGTGAAACTGCGGCGGAAAGCTTTGTTGCTGACCGGGTGCGGCACGGTTCCGGCGAAGCGCACGCTCATGCGGAATGGATTTTCAGCATTCAGGTTCTGCGCGTTAAGACCTGGCGCGATAAAAAAAAGCAGGCAGATGCAAGCTGTGAATCGTTTGCCCATAAACCGTTTCAAATATACCGGAAAATGATGCCGGAACGGTGCGGGGAGGCAGCAGGAATTCAATTGAACCTTGTCTTCATTCCCGGCAATTACATTAAGAATTTCTATGAAATCATAGCCAGGCTACCATTTTTTAACGTACCTGAAAATGCTATATTTGCGCCCGCATAAAAATGGCGAGGTAGTCGCGATAGTGATCGCGATAGTGATTGGGCTAAAAAGATTAGATAACATAGCGAATTAAGTATGGCGAGGTAGCTCAGTTGGCTAGAGCGCAGCACTCATAATGCTGAGGTCGGGAGTTCGACCCTCCCCCTCGCTACGAAACAGTATGTTTTAAGGAAGCTCAGCACTCATAATGTTGAGGTCGTCCCGGAGGCTATCGGGACGGTTTAACCTGGAGATCCTCCCCCTCGCTACAATCATAGCGTAGGGATTTTGCCTTAAATCCCTGAGCTAAACCCGGGTTCACCAGCATTTTGGCCCGGTTTTTTACAACAAATTTCACTTTAAATTTTGCGTATCGGTTTTTTTTCTACTTTTCGACCAATCCGGAGATCAGTACGTTTGATTGTTCTATAAGAATGGCTAAGAAAAATTCCGCTGCTGTTAAGGCGAAAAAATCCGGCAAAGCAAAGCCGAAGACAAAAGCTAAAGCACCAGTAAAGAAGTCAAAACCAGTTGTTAAAGCGAAAGCGGCAAAAAAGCCGGCAAAAAAGAATTCCGTGAAGAAGGGAAATTCCAGGCCAGCAATAAAAGCAGCCCCCGTGAAAGCAAAAATCAGCGCGAAAGCTCCTGCTAAACCCAAGCCTGTGTCCAAACCAACTATTATTTCGAAAAATCCAGGGAAAAATAAATCCCTCCGCGGCAATGATCTTAAAAAGTCGGCTCCGGTGACAAAACCGATCACCCCTGCTCCGCCCGCTGTCGCTCCCATTAAACCGCCGAAAGCTAAAACACCCAAACGGCCGCCTGCTCCTGTGTTGCCGCCTATTGATACTTCCAAGTTACCTAAGCTTCCCAAAGGCATTATTGTAAAACGCGGGAAAGGCAAACTAGCGCCCGGTGAAAAACGCCTGGTCAAAACGGATGTGATCACCCACCATGTGATTGCAGAAATTGAACTCCAGGATGATAAGAAAAACAAGCCGGAACCGAAAGGCAAGTTCATACTGGAGTATATCATCCGGACGCCCGTTTCGCTGCTGTATGATTTTCTCACAACCCCAAACGGACTGGCAGAATGGTTTGCGGATGGCGTGGATCTGAAAAATGATGTTTACGTTTTTAATTGGGATGGCGCAATACAATACGCGAAAGTGATCAGCGCCAAAATTGATAACCATATCCGTTTGCGCTGGCTCGATAAGCCGGAGGGTTATTATTTCGAGTTTCGCCTCGATGTGGACGAATTGACCAATGAAGTGTCGCTCATCGTCACCGATTTCGGGGAGAATGATGAAGAGATAAAAACACTCCGTCACCTCTGGAACACACAGGTTCAGCGTTTGATCAAAGCACTGGGAACTTACTAGCTCAGGGCAATCTCCAAACTTTATTTGTGTCAACGATTCTCCTTCTGATCCGCCGGTTACGGTTTTTTCTTATTCCCTACGGGTTGTTTCTCGCGTGCGCAGGTATTTTTCTTTCATTTTACAGCAAAAAAGAAATTCATCTTTTCCTGAACAAATTTTATTCGCCGGTTTGGGATTTTCTCATGCCGTGGATAACCTGGATCGGAAACGGATGGTTAATAACCGCGGTTATTTTCCTCCTTTTCGCATGGAACCGGCGTTTCGCGTTTTTTACAGGCGTGGCAGTTGTGAGCGCGTCAATAATCACGTATATCCTCAAGCAAACCATTTATTACGGAGAACCGCGGCCGAAATATGTTTTTTCAGGCGATCCGGAGTTTCGGATTGTTCCCGGTTTCGAGCAGCAGATGCATTTGTACGATACCTTTCCTTCCGGCCATACAACGGGGGCATTCGCGCTTTTCGTTTGCCTGGCCATAGCGGTGCACAATAAATGGCTTCGTCTCCTGTGCTTTGTGCTGGCCATTCTTGCGGGCAGTTCGCGCATTTATTTATCGCAGCATTTTTTGCCCGATGTGTACGGTGGCTCGCTGATCGGCACACTTGTTCCCCTGCTCATCATCGGCGCTGCAATTCACAAAGGCTGGCTTCCGGTTACTTCGGATCCAACGAAGGCCTGGCACCTGGAGAAATAAAAAATTGCCGAACTTGTCCCTGTGAACCGGCAAGCTGTTTCCACATCTTTTTTTATTGCATCGGTGGCAGCGTTGCTGTTTATGCCTTTTCTCGGCCAGGTTCACCTTTTTGACTGGGATGAGATCAACTTCGCCGAATGTGCGCGGGAGATGATCGTTTCGAATAATTATTCCACCGTTCAGATCGGTTTCCTTCCTTTCTGGGAAAAACCACCGCTGTTTATCTGGATGCAGGCAGTTTCCATGAAAATTTTCGGGGATATTGAATTTGCAGCGCGTTTTCCGAATGCAATTTGCGGGATCATTACGCTTATTTCGATTTATGTTTTGGGCAGAAGAATTTATGATGAAAAATTCGCGCGGCTGTGGGCGATTGCATTTGCCGGTTCGCTGCTTCCGGCTTTTTATTTTCATTCCGGCATTATTGACCCGTGGTTCAATTATTTTATTTTTCTCGGCATTTATCATTTTGCCATTTATACAAACGAATTTCCTTCCCTTTCAACGCAAAAATTATTTCACCCGCGAATCCTTGCCTCCGCGCTTTTTCTGGCACTGGCGGTATTGACAAAAGGCCCTGTCGCCTTGCTTATTTTCGGCCTCTGTTTTTTATGCTGGCGGATCCGTGCGCGAAAAAAAGTCATGAGCTGGCAGCATTTTACGCTTTACGCGATTGTCGCGCTTAGTATTCCCGGCACCTGGTTTTTATATCTCGCGGCCAGCGGAAACGGGCACCTTGTCGTTGAATTCATTTCATACCAGTTGCGATTGCTTACAACCGAAGATGCAGGTCACGGCGGGAGCTTTTTCTATCACTGGATCATTTTGCTTTTGGGCTGCTTCCCCGCTTCAGTTTTTGCCATCCAGGCGCTTGTAAAAAGTACCGATGACACTCCCTTTGAAAAACACATGCTGAAATGGATGCGTATTCTTTTCTGGGTGGTGCTCATTTTATTTTCCGTTGTAAAAACAAAGATCATCCATTACTCATCGCTTTGTTATTTTCCGCTCACCTACCTTGCCGCTTATGCTGTTTATAAATTGAGCGCCGAAAAATTTGCGCTTAAAAAATGGATGTTCTTCCTGCTGTATTCCATTGGAACGACACTGACAATCCTCTTCATCATTTTACCTTTCATCGATCTATATAAGCAGGAATTGATCAATGGCGGCTGGATCAAAGATCAATTCGCGGTTGGCAATTTACAGGCAAATGCAAGCTGGAGAGGGTGGGAATGGATGACAGGAATACTATTGGGAATAACATTGACTGCAGCATATATTTTATTCCGGAAAAAGAATTTTTCCAGCGGGGCTTTTGTTTTGTTTGGCGGCACTGTGATCGCATTCACGCTTGCTTTTTTTGTCATTACGCCACGCGTGGAAGAATATTCTCAGGGAGCAGCGATCGCTTTCTGGAAAGAGCATGCGAAAGACGGCAGTTACCTCGAAACCATCGGCTATAAAAGTTACGCGCATTATTTTTATGGAAACCTGCAGCCGGACATGGAGACAAATCCGCGCTTTGTATCCTGGCACACACAACATGCGGAACGGCTTTACAATTTTAAGCTTTCGAAATCGGAGAATGAAATCGCGATCCGCCGGGAATGGATGCTGAACGGACCGATTGATAAGCCGGCTTATTTTTTATGCAAGAATACTTTCAGGACTGAGGTAGAAAAATACTATCCGCACTTACGATTTACGGGGGAAAGGAATGGATTTGTGAGCTGGGAGAGATTGCCGTAGGAAAATCAAGGCATAACTGGAATTTGAAGGTGTGAATTTTAGCCACGGATTAGCGCGAATTGCCTTGTAGATGCATATTTTGTTGCTCACGTCATTCGTGCCTTGACACGTTAGCGTAAATCTTACTCTTCATCAATCCCCACTTATTCAGCCTGTGCGTCAGCGACACATTTAAACAACCAAGACCGTACTTTACGCTCCTGCTGAAATTGATGGAAGACGCTTCTTCAAAATATTTTGTTGGACAGGTGATCTCCGCAATTTCATAACCCGCGTAAACGATCTGCGAGAGCATCTGGTTATCGAAAACAAAATCATCCGAGTTCGCGTGGTAGTTGATGGCCAGCAAAACTTCTTTCGAGAATGCCCGGTAACCGGTATGATATTCCGAGAGTTTTTGACTGATCAGGATGTTCTGCGCGAAAGTCAGGCAGCGGTTAAAAATGTATTTGTAAACCGGCATTCCGCCGCGTAATGCGCCTTTGCCGAGAATGCGGGAGCCAAGCACAACATGATAAACATCATTCGCGATCAGGTAAGCCATTGAGTGGATCAGCTTTGGCGTGTACTGGTAATCCGGGTGAAGCATGATCACGATTTCACCGCCGATCTCCAGCGCTTTATCGTAACATGATTTTTGATTTCCGCCGTAGCCTTTATTCTTTTCGTGCCGGATGATGTGCGTTATCCCGATTTCTTTTGCCACTTCAATTGTCCGGTCGCGGCTGGCATCGTCAACCAGAACCACTTCATCCACGATTTCGAATGGAATTTCTTCGTACGTTTTACGTAAAGTCAGTTCGGCGTTATAGGCCGGCAGAACAATAACAAGCTTTTTACCAAGAATCATCGGCGGCAAAGATAATAAACGCTGCCCTGTTTCTTACCTTTGCAACCGCATATGGAATTTGAGCTTATTTCAGATTTTGAACCAACGGGAGATCAACCTGAAGCGATCAGGCAACTGACTGAAGGCATCAGCAGCGGGACAAAATACCAGACATTATTGGGCGTAACGGGCTCGGGTAAAACATTTACCATGGCCAACGTTATTAAAAATATTAAACAGCCCACGCTGGTTTTAAGTCACAACAAAACACTAGCGGCGCAGCTTTTCAGCGAATTCAAGCTTTTTTTTCCGAATAACGCTGTCGAATATTTTGTTTCCTATTACGATTATTACCAACCGGAAGCTTATATAGCCAGCACAAATACCTATATCGAAAAAGATCTTTCGATCAATGATGAAATTGAAAAGCTGCGTTTGAGCACCACCTCATCCCTACTCTCGGGGAGACGTGACGTGATCGTGGTTTCATCCGTTTCGTGCATTTACGGCATTGGCAACCCCGAAGCATTTTCGCAGAATGTGCTGCGCATCAAAAAAGGACAATTGCTTAGCCGCAATAAATTCCTGCACATGCTGGTGAATTCGCTTTATTCGCGTACCGAAGCTGATTTTTTCCGCGGAAACTTCCGTGTAAAAGGCGATACAGTGGATGTATATCTTGCTTATGCGGATTACGCGGTGCGTGTTTATTTTCTTGGCGACGAAATAGAGGAAATTGAATCGTTTGAAACCACAACATCCCGCGTCATTGAAAAATTCGACAGCCTCAATATTTATCCCGCAAATATTTTT
>DATDOQ010000001.1:0-5568 GCA_035293205.1 Bacteroidia bacterium | reverse complement strand
GTTGTAAATCCTTACTACGATCACCCAAAAGGATATTATTACGGCAAGCTGAATGCGTTTTTTATTCTTCGTCCCGGTTTCGGTTACCAATCGGTGCTTTACACAAAACCGGAACAAAATGGAATTGAAATCCGGCTGGTAACAATTGTTGGAATTTCGCTCGGACTCACAAAACCCGTTTATCTCGAAATTCTCGAAGACAGCCCGGTTACTGTGCCGGATAAAATTGTAATCGTGCAGCGCTACGATCCGCAAAAACACTTCATCGATAATATTTACGGCCGCGGACCATTTCTGCGCGGGTTTGGGGAAATGAAACTGCACCCGGGCGGGTACGCGAAGCTCGGCTTGAATTTCGAATACGCGCGCCTGGATGAGGATGTAAAAAGTTTGGAAGTCGGCATGATCGCTGATATTTACCCCAGGGAAATTCCGCTGATGGCGAATGAATTGAACAAGCAGGTTTTGCTTTCACTTTACCTGAATTTCTCATTTGGCCGCAAGTGGTTCTGAAATTTTATGGAAAAGAATGCGCAAATGGAACAGGTTCCTGTTGCTAAAGAACGTGTGAAAAAACCGGATTGGCTGCGTGTCAGGTTGCCAACCGGTGAAAATTATCTGCGCGTTCGGGAACTTGTTGACAAGAATAAGCTTCACACGATCTGTGAAAGTGGAAATTGCCCGAATATGGGTGAATGCTGGGGCGCAGGAACAGCCACCTTTATGATCCTTGGAAATATCTGCACACGTTCCTGCGGATTCTGCGCAGTAGCTACAGGCAGGCCCAAACTTGTTGATCCCGATGAACCTTTTCGTGTTGCTGAATCGGTCCGGCTGATGGGTGTGAAACATTGTGTTATCACTTCGGTTGATCGTGATGAGCTGAAGGATGGAGGCTCCATCATCTGGCGGCAGACCATCGAAGCCATCCGGAAAATCAGCCCGGGCACCACCATCGAAACACTGATCCCGGATTTTAAAGGAGAGAAAGAAAATATTCAGCGCATCATTGACGCAAAGCCTGAGATCGTTTCCCACAATATGGAAACTGTGCGCCGCTTAACGCGTGAAGTGCGCATCCAGGCAAAATATGACCGCAGTCTTGGCGTGTTGCGTTTCCTGCATGAAGGTGGTTGCCGTACAAAATCGGGTGTAATGGTTGGACTTGGTGAAAGGGAAGAAGAAGTTCTCGAAACCATGGATGATCTTATCAATGCAAAAGTTGAAATACTTACCATCGGTCAATATTTGCAGCCGACGAGGCAGCATCTCCCGGTAAAGGAATTTATTCACCCGGAAAAATTCGCGCGGTATAAAAACGCGGCGCTGGAGAAAGGTTTTCGTTACGTGGAAAGCGGCCCGCTCGTCAGATCGTCCTACCATGCCGAGAGGCATATCTGATTTGTTGCTGCCACTTATCAGTTTATTGCCACCTCCTGCCAATGGATTCCGGCCACGCACCAGTTTGATTGTCATATCAAGCCAATCAAAGGCTAAATTTGCTCTGGCAGATTTTGTTCGTTACATCCCCGGATTCGTTTATTGGTTCCAATCAGTTCCCTGATGAAAAAAGGATACTTGTTAAAAGCTTCCCCTGAGGCTATATCATTGAAAATATTTGTTACTGCCCCGGCATTTTTCTTCCAGTCAATGCATCGGAATGCTATATTTGTCCACCAGGCTGTTAAGATCCGGCCTGAAATAATTTCAAATTCATTTTTAACCTGGAATAACTAATTACGCCACAATGAAAGCCAATCGTTTACTGCTCGCATTTTCCGGCATAGCTGCGGCCGGTATTGCAGTGTTTGCAACGTTTGAATTCAATAATGAAAGCAAAGCGCTGTATACACCGTCAAAGGAATTTTCTTCCGTAAAAACCGAAGATGGGGAAGGCGCCGCCGGAGCCGCACTCTATCGTTTTAACAGGATGAAGAATCCATCCGGTCAGGTGGATATTGTCGAAATGCTTGCTGCGCGTGAAGCAGCCAATCAGGCTATTTCAGCTTTTCGCCAGGGAGATCCTGACCAGGTCGCCACAGTAAACTGGACAGAGCTTGGTCCGGATAATGTCGGAGGACGTACCCGCGCATTGGTTATCGATCCTGCAAATTCAAACCATATGTTTGCCGGTGGTGTAGGCGGCGGACTTTGGGAATCAAATGATGGTGCCAACAACTGGAATCGTTGTGTGGGCTATTTTAATGTTCCTAATGTAAATATTAATGTTGTCTCCATTGCTTACGGGGATAACAATACAATTTATGTAGGCACCGGTGAAGCTAATTTTTACGCTGCTTTCGGTAATGGCGCGGGCGGCTTTATTGGTGGTGGAATGTATAGGTCCACTGACAACGGACTTAGCTGGACTCCTGTAACGGGTACTGCGCCATCATCCCAGTCAAGCGGAGCAGCCTGGTCATCGATCAATAAAATTGCAGTGGACCCCAATGACACGAACCATATTTTTGCAGCTACCAATATGGGTCTTAAGATATCAACAGACTTCGGCGCGACGTGGGTGAATGCAACAGGAATTACGGCAACCGCAAGCGTTAAAGATGTTGATGTTACGGGTATCGGCCGTGTAATAGCAAGCGCCAGCGGCAGGCCGTATCTTTCAACAGATAACGGCGCAACCTTCACGAATGTCGGCACAACAGCATTCGGTTTTACCCCGGCATCTCCCCTCCGGACCGACATCTCCATAGCACCTTCAGATCCCTTATATGTTTATGCATTCGTTGCCTCCTCAAGCGGAGCACTCGCCGGTGTTTATGTTTCTACCGATGGAGCTTCCAGCTGGACGCAGGTTTGCGGCGCTGGAAATGCCCAGTTTGATCCTTTTGGCAGCGGTACCGGCGGACAGGGCGATTACGACAACGTAGTGGCGGTGGATCCGAACAATAAAATGCGTGCCATTTTCGGTGGCGTGGAGCTTTGGCAATTTGAGCTGACAACTGTAAGTCCCCCGGCAGGACAATGGACACGGATTGCACTCGAATTCCCGAACACCCCGTTCAATCCATGGTATGTGCACTCCGATAAGCATTGCGTTGCATTTCATCCTACAATTCCGGGAACATGGTTTGTCGGAACTGACGGCGGCGTATTCCGGACAATTAATGACGGCGATACATACGTTGCAATGAATTCAGGATACAATGTCATGCAGTGTTACAGCGTTGCTTTTGATCACACCGACCTCGACCGTTCACGCGCGATGGCCGGAACGCAGGATAACGGAACGCAGTTCGTCGACGATTTAGGCAATACGCCGATGTCAGCGAATTCAGTTGGCGGGGGCGATGGCGGACAATGTGAAATTTCGTTTCTGAATCCGAATGGCGTTTTTTCAACTGTTTATTATGGCGATCTTTCGCGTTCGAATAATTATGGCACAAGCAGCGCGCCGTTTTACGATACACGCATTACTTCTATCACATCTTTCGGAAGCCCAAGTTTCGCATCCTTCGTAACTCCAATTCGCTTATGGGAAAGCGTGAATGACACTTTCAGCCGCGATTCAGCGCTTATCGTGAATTCACGTACGATTCTCAACCTGACAACGATTGTTTCAGATACGCAGCTCACATATACAGGGCAGTTATTTGTCCCCACGATTAATGCCACACCCGCAGGAACAGTCGTGCTTGACAGCGTTATGTTTACAATCGGAACCCTTACTATTAATTCCGACATCACAGGGGATCTTACCGGTCCAACTGTTGACACTGGCTGGGTGTATTCTTCCGGCGCATTTTTTATCAGATTTACAACGCCTCCTGCCCAGAACCAGATACTGAAAGCTTATTTTGACGCAATATATAATGCGGGAACTTCATTCTATGTTGCAAGCAATATTCAGGGAAAAGATCTTAACCATATTTCAACGACAACTTTAATGCCGCGTGACACGATGAAGGTGCAGGATGTTATCCAGTCACGACTTGCAGTTGGTTTCACAGGTAATAACGGGATCTGGATCACGCGCAGGCCAATTGATTTTTCCATCTCACCTGAATGGACCAAGATCGGTGGCACCGCCTCAACGCCAAGCTCATTTGCCGGCGAGACCTCCCAAATGGCATGGTCACCTGATGGCAACAAACTTTACGTCGGAACAAGCGCAGGTAATCTTTACCGTTTTGATAATATCGGAAACGTCACCGGAGTTACGAATGGTGATGTTGATCTGGCGGGCGTTAATTGCATCGTTCGTTGCACGCGCATCGGCTCATTCACTCAAACGATCACTGGCGTAGATGTAGATCCTTCAGATGCGTCCCGTGTGCTGGTTTCACTCGGTGGTTATGGCCTCACTACTTATATCAAACTTTCGAATTCTGCCGACACCGCCAGCTCAATTTCTGCTGCGGCATTTGTGGACAAAACGAACAACCTGGATAACATTGGCGGTAAACCGGTGTATAGTGTTTCCTTCGACAAATACGCCCCCGGTCGTGTATTGGCCGGAACGGAAAATGGAATGTTTGAAACCACGAATATTAATGCTGCTACCCCAAGCTGGGTACCTGCTATGAATGGACTGGATAACGTTGCAGTTGATGGGATCCGGCAGCAGCGCTGGGATCCTTGGCTGGTTCCCAACTCCGGAAGTTTTTATATCGGCACTCATGGACGCGGCATGTGGCGGGATGATTCTTCCTGGCAGGCCCCGACAGGTATCAGCAACCCGGGACAGCCAATCAGCAGTTCAGGTTCCAACACGACAACTTTAAATGTATTCCCGAACCCGGTGGTGGATAATTCAAATGTTACCTTCCGTCTCCCAAAATCCGGTGATGCTTTGGTACATATTTATGATCTAACAGGTAAGCTTATTTATTCCCGCAATTACGAACAGCTTGCGTCCGGAATAAATACAGTCCAATTTGAAACTGCATTGCTCACAAGAGGCACTTATCTCATTCTTGTAAGCCAGGGCTCAAGGCGGATTGGAACAGGCAAGTTCCTGAAAATGGACTAAAGAAACTCACTTCAAAAATAATCCCGGTTATGAAAATGGCCGGGATTTTTTTATCGCGAATGTTTGCGTGAATTGCAGGTGGCAAGTTGAAAAAAAAATCAAAGCTTTTCCTTCAGGTATTTTGAAGTAAAGCCTGAACCTTTTTTCACCATTTCTTCCGGTGTTCCTTCAAAAACAAGTGTGCCGCCTTCATCGCCGCCTTCGGGACCGAGATCAATGATCCAGTCGGCGCATTTGATCACTTCCATGTTATGCTCGATGATGAGAATTGAATGTCCCTGTGCAATGAGCGCGTTGAACGCTTCAAGCAGTTTCCTGATATCATGAAAATGCAGGCCCGTGGTTGGCTCGTCGAAAATGAAAAGTGTCGGCAGCTGGTTTTGACCAAGACCCAGGAAAGAAGCAAGCTTGATGCGCTGCGCTTCGCCGCCCGATAGTGTGCTCGATGCCTGTCCCAGGTGCACATAACCCAATCCTGTTTCCTGCAGCGGACGCAGTTTTGCAACAATCCTTTTTCCAAATGCGGAGCCGTCGTTGAAAAAATCGATCGCGTCATCAACTGTAAGCTCAAGCACATC